>NZ_JBKHUP010000002.1:0-158605 GCF_046565525.1 Coleofasciculus sp.
AAGCGGGAAAGACTTACACAGGCTGGTGTTCTGGGGACACTAAAACTCAGGTTTCCGTTAGCGATGGAAATTGGAAACGATTGGGGCAGTTTACTGCCAAAAAAGTCCAGTTGTTGCAGCGAAGCACGGGGTTAATCGTCGTGCCTTCAACTGGACTGGTCAAATCTTGCCACTCAATGTGGTGAGATTTGACCTCTATTCCTCCCCGCATTCAGCGAAGCAATGCGGGGAGGAATAGAGGTTTACGATGAGGAATGAGAGATAGGGATAAGTTTAATACCCAGGCGTGACAAATTAGGGGATTGGAATGTTAAGCTAGAAAATTGTGACTCTTGGGTTAACTGGGAAAAGTTGTAGAACTTTTTTGAGTTTTCCCAAGTATTCCCATCTGGTTTGGTAAAAAGATAAACAATAAACGATGACAAAACGCACATTAGGCGGTACTAGCCGCAAGCAAAAACGCAAATCCGGATTTCGCGCCCGCATGCGAACCAAAAACGGTCGAGCTGTGATTAAAGCCCGCCGGAGTAAGGGACGTTATCGTCTAGCGGTGTAATGTCACCTGGTAAAGGCTCAGGACTTACGCCAAATTCACCATTAGGCGTCGATAGTCCTATAGGGTGCTTGATCAGGCGCCCTATAGCCCCTTCCCTGACGAATGACGAAGGAAAAAGGAAAAAGGACAAATAACAATTGTTGCCTCAAGCAAATCGACTCAGGCATTGGCGAGATTTTAAGGCAGTATACCAAAAGGGAATTCGTCGCTATGGACGTCATTTAACAGTGCGAGGGTTGCGGTTGCCTAGGGTTATCCATGAGGATGTTCTAAGTTCAGACAGCTCACAGCTTAATCTGTTAAGCCAGCCGCCTACTCGCATTGGTATTTCCGTCAGCCAAAAAGTCAGTAAAAAAGCCGTTGTCCGTAATCGCTTGAAACGACAGATTAGAGCCGCTTTGCGCCAATTATTGCCGCGACTGAAACCGGGTTGGTACGTCATAGTTGGAGTACTTCCCAACGCCTTGGAGTGCGAATATGCTCAATTTTTGCAAGAATTAGAGCAGTTATTGGTAGATGCTGAGGTAATAAATGGGCATTAAAGAAGAAACCTATTATGAGGGGGGTCCCCACGTCGGTGACTTGATTATAAACATTTTGCTGGGGTTCACGGTTATCGCCTTGCCCTTAACCATTGGAGCAGTTGTGCGGGCGTTGTGGTTGCGCTATCGGATTACCACTCGCCGCATTTCGGTGACAGGAGGATGGCAAGGGCGCGATCGCACGGATATTGTATACTCCGAAATTGCTCAACTGCGGAAAGTTCCCCGTGGTATCGGTCTTTGGGGAGATATTGTGGTTATCCTGAAAGATGGTAGCCGTTTAGAACTGCGGGCTATGCCTCAGTTTCGCGAAATTTACGATTACATCGGTGAAAAAGTGTCTGCCAAAACGGGTAAACCGCTGGATTCCGTTAAGGCTTAAAGTATAGCGGCGGTGAGCAGGAGGGCAATGTTCCTAGGGTTTGGGTGTGGGGTACGGGAAATAGCTGAACTTTTTTATACCGCTCAAAAAATTTCCGTAACTTTGGATACATTTGCCCATTGAATTTCTCTGGGCTGCCAAAGAGGGCGATCGACGCCAAAGTCGCCCCATCCAATTACAGCTTAGATTCTTAAGAGCGATAAATTGGGTGACATTGCCTCCCATTGCCGCCAATATTCGATAAATTAGATTCAGAAAACGTTACAGCGCCTAGGTTGAATTTATACGAATGGATTTTGGTATCGGGTTTCTCTCTAACAACGTCATGCTGCCAATCCTGGATTTTTTCTACGGGATTGTGCCTAGCTACGGTCTTGCCATCGTGGCACTGACTCTGGTAATTCGCTTTGCTCTCTATCCCCTGAACGCAGGCTCCATTCGCAACATGAGGCGTATGCGAATTACCCAACCCTTAATGAAAAAGCGGCAAGAGGACATTCAGAAACGCTATGGCGATGACAAGGTGAAGCAACAAGAGGAAATGAGCAAACTCTTCCAGGAGTTTGGTAATCCCCTAGCTGGCTGTTTCCCTGTCCTGCTACAAATGCCTGTTTTATTTGCCCTATTTGCCACATTGCGGGGATCACCGTTTTCTAATGTGAACTATACGGTGGATGTTCAAATCTTTCCCCGGGAAAAAATGGAGTTCATCCAACCCCAAGCCTTTGCCACCAAACCCCAAAATATTTACTTTGCCGATGGTGTGCACGCACCAGTCGCCGCCGTATTACCGAGCGGTAATCGTTTAGTGGTGGGGGAGAAGACGCCAATCGACTTTCAATCCGTTGAGGGGAAATCCTTAAGCGCCCTGAAGCAGGAATATCCAGACACCAAAATTATTCCTCGATGGGAAATCACCAAAGGGGAAGATAAGGTGCGCTTGAGAGAAGATGGCACCATTGAAGCCTTAGCACCGGGCGAGGTAACGCTCAAGGCAACAATTCCAGGATTGGCGGCAGATCGAGGATTCCTCTTTATTGACGCCTTGGGACGGGTGGGCGCCTTTGAAGAGGATGGCAGCATCCACTGGGATATTGTCGGCATGATTCTATTTTTTGGCGTGAGTTTGTATGTGAACCAGATTCTCACCGGTCAGAATGCTCCAAGTGGTTCATCGCAGCAAAACACGGTGAATAAGATTACACCAGTTTTATTTTCTGGGATGTTCTTCTTCTTCCCCTTACCAGCCGGTGTGTTGATGTATATGGTGATTGCTAACGTTTTTCAGACGCTACAATCCTTTATTTTGATGCGAGAACCCCTACCGGAAAATATCCAGAAAATGGTTGAGGAGCAAGAAAAAGCGGAACAGAAAACCCAATCGAAAGAAAAGTCAGGCGAAGGGCGAGAATCACTGCCATTTGAACCGAAACGTTCCAAGAAAAAAGCGTCAAGTTAGTTATGAGTAATCAGCAGCGGGGTCAGCAGTGGCTGGAAGAGTTGCTACGCTTATCCAATGTGTCGGCGACGGTGCAAGTTACGCAAGAGAACCAAGATCCTAAAGCGAGCTACTGGTTGACCATTGAGCAAAGCCAATTGACCGAGGCAGAAATTCAAACCCTGATTGGCACCAATGGTGAGGTTCTGGATGCGCTACAGTATTTGGCAAACGCAATTCTTAACCTCAGTCAGCTACCAGTAGATCAGGCGGCGTATACCGTTGAACTCAATGGTTACCGTCTGCGGCGTCAAGAGGAACTCCGGATACTAGCAGATCAGGCGGCTCAGAAAGTGCGGGAGACCGGTCAAGATTATGAATTGCGATCGCTCTCCGCTGCAGAACGCCGTCAAGTGCATACGTTTCTTCAGGAATGTGAAGATTTAGAAACTCATAGTCAGGGTCAAGAACCAGATCGCCGCTTAGTGGTTCGTCTACGTCCTTGAGTGGCGAGCGAGGGTTTAACCTCTGGAGTACGGTGGGTTGTTTGCAGCAAAGGAGTGGCATCATGGAAGCAGTTTATATTCCTGGATTGCTTAAATTACCAGAGCAAACCGATGTGATTCAGGTGAATGAATTCCTGCCTGATTTAGAAACTCTAACGCCCGTTCGAGGCGGCTTACACGTTAAGCATCAAGGGAATTATTTGGAAGTATCGGCGCAAACGGAAACGATTATTACCCTAGCCTGTAACCGTTGCTTGCAGCAGTACAATCATCGGTTAACCTTGGATGTGTCTGAACTGGTTTGGTTAGATGAAGCCGCCGACCAAAAGGATCAGGGTGTCCTAGAACGAGAAACGCCCTTGGAGGAGTTGGTGGAAACCTTACATCCCCAAGGGTATTTTGATCCCAATAGTTGGCTTTATGAGCAATTGTGTCTAGAAATTCCTCCCCGACAGTTATGTGACGCTAACTGTCCAGGAATTGTTATTGATGAGAATAGCACCACTAAGCCAACAGACCGACGTTGGGATGCTCTGGAAATTTTAAAGGGACAATTGCCCAAATAATGGTCATTGGTCATTTTCCCAGATTTATGTAGGTAGGGGCGGGTTGAGAAATTAATGTTAACGATTTTTCCGAACTGAGATACAAAACCCGCCCTCCTCTCATTGAACAGAGGTAAAATATAGGTTTGGTGAATGATTCGGTTTGAGGTTGTCGCATTTAACCCCAATACACCATGAGTTTTAATGATGAGTTTGAGCTGCTTCTACGCGCCCGCTACCCCCTGATTTACATCCCCACCCTAGAAGAAGAACGAGCCGAAGTCGCGATCGCACAGGTGGCTCAACGCTTGGGTGAACGTGGGGTTTATCTGTGGGATTTTGTCGATGGCTATCAAGGAAACCCTAATGATCAAGGGTTTGGACGCCGCAATCCCTTACAAGCCTTAGAGTTTGTCGAGAAAATCCCCCCGAATGCCCCTTCTATCTTTATCCTCAGAGACTTTCACCGCTTTCTGGAGGATATCTCCGTTTCCCGTAAACTGAAAAACCTGGCGCGACTCCTCAAATCCCAGCCGAAAAATATCGTCATCGTCACCCCCCAAGTCGCCATCCCCCCAGACTTAACTGAAGTGCTGACAGTACAAGAGTTTCCCTTACCCGATGTCTCACAAATCAAAGCCGAAATTAGCCGCTTAGTCGCCGCAACCCACCAATCCCTCAGCGACAAAGTTTTAGATGAACTGGTGCGCTCTTGTCAAGGGTTATCCTTAGAACGGATACGCCGGGTATTAGCCAGAGCGATCGCGGCGCGGGGACAAATCCAACCCGATGACGTGGAAATGGTGCTAGAGGAGAAACGCCAATCGATTCGTCAAACCCAAATCTTAGACTATTACCCCACCGCAGAAAGAATTTCCGATATTGGTGGCTTAGATAACCTCAAAGACTGGCTGCTACGTCGAGGCGGTGCTTTTACTGAACGCGCCCGACAATATGGATTACCCCATCCCCGTGGCTTGCTATTAGTGGGAATCCAAGGAACTGGAAAATCACTAACTGCTAAGGCGATCGCTCACCATTGGCATCTTCCCCTATTACGCTTAGATGTGGGGCGTTTATTTGGCGGCTTAGTCGGAGAATCAGAATCCCGTACCCGCCAAATGATTCAACTCGCTGAAGCCTTAGCCCCCTGTATTCTTTGGATTGACGAAATTGACAAAGCGTTTGCGGGAGTGGAATCCAAAGGCGATTCCGGTACCGCTAGTCGGGTGTTTGGTACATTTATCAACTGGTTAGCCGAGAAAAAATCTCCCGTCTTTGTCGTCGCCACAGCCAATAATATCCAAGCACTCCCTCCTGAAATGCTGCGGAAAGGGCGATTTGATGAAATATTCTTCGTTGGCTTACCCTCTCAAGACGAACGCCAAGCTATTTTTGAACTGCACTTAGGGCGACTACGGCCTCATAACCTAAAGAACTATGATCTAGAACGACTAGCTTACGAAACCCCCGACTTTTCCGGTGCAGAAATTGAACAAACCCTGATCGAAGCCATGCACATTGGCTTTAGTCAAAATCGAGATTTTACCACTGATGATATATTAGAAGCCGCCAGCCAAATCGTTCCCCTCGCTCGTACCGCCCAAGAACAAATTCAATTTCTCAAAGACTGGGCGGCGGCGGGAAAAGCACGTATGGCGTCTAGAGATACTCGTTTGAGTAGTCGGATTCAGCGTCAACTCCAATAAAAATTTGTAGTTGTGATCCTTGACTTTGCTAATCGGGCATAGTTTTGTGTAGGGGATCTTCTCACTATTATCGTTTGTTTACCTCACAAAAGATGCGACTAAACCCGCCCCGTGCAAGTGAGAGACTTTTGAGTTTTTTTTAGGAATGACAAATCCTATGATTTTATCAGGTATTGCCAAATTTTTTATCGGTCTTATTCTGGGTATTACCATACTATTAGCAGGAGGTGGCGCTGTCGCCTATTACTTTTTCACAAAATTGTCAGCGAATCCAGCTAAACCCATTTTTGCTGAAGAACAACCAGCCCAGCCAGTTAAATCTCCCGATTCGGCGAAGAAACCCGCCCAATCTACCCAGAAGCCAAAACCTAGTCCTAGTCCTAGTCCTACTCCCAGTGAATCCCCAGAACCCGAGGAATTACCCCCTGGTGCTTATGAAGCGAGGGTAACTTGGCCCGAAGGATTAAGCCTGCGCGATTCTCCCAGTCTTGATGCCAATCGCATTGGCGGGGTAGCCTACAATCAGGATATTATCATCCTCAAAGAAAGCGATGATAAAAAATGGCAGAGAGTACGCTTGTCGGGTAGTGAACAAGAAGGTTGGGTCAAGGCGGGAAATGTTGAGCGAGTGGAATAGGTTTTGAATTTTGAATTTTGAATTTGCCAGACGTGCCATGGCACGTCTTAATTTTGAGTGTGTATTCAGCAAGCCCTGTGTAACCTGAGTTCGACGTAATCCCAAATCTGGTTATGATAGGGTACTTAAAAAAAATCAACTTCATTTCTATTTGCAAGGTTTCTCCCCTGAATAGTAAGTAGTCTTTATTAACCGGATCTGGTATAAGCTGAAAGTCTGATTCTGTCGTAGCCTTAAATCGTCATTCTTCCGTTAAACAGCCTCAAATAGCTTCTTATATCGAACTCAGGTTATATTACTGAGGAAGGTGCAAGAGTCGAATTGAGGGAACTGTAGTGGAGTTATCCATCCTCAGAAATGCTCTTGCAATGGCACTTAGACCCCAAAAGATCGATAGGTTGTGGCGATCAGCAGCCAGAGATGTGGGGAACCAATATCCGGCTTCTGCCCGAGTGCAATGGATCTGAGTGGCAAAGAGCGAAGCGCGTTCGAGATACATCGGCTCGCCACTCATTTCAAAAGCCGTTGCAGCAACCTCAAAAGCATCTAACAGTGCAACTGTATCGGTTGCTGGGCGTTCTATAGCTAGATAGAAGTTAATCGGATCGATAGCTCGATCAACATCGAGTTCTAGGTATGCTAGAAGGTGTCCTGGTGTGGGTTTGGACAGTTGGAAAATGCGCTCGATCGCATTCTCCAGCTCGCGCTGAAAGCGGACGGGGACAACGCATTCACTATTTTGAATCGTTCTGGATAATCCCAATGCCAAACCAACTTCAGCATTTGGAAAACCCCAACAACGTTTCAGTCCTTGAGGAGCGTACGGCGGGGGCGGAAACTCTCCAGACTGCTCTCGTAAGTCGAGCAATTGGGTTGCTAAGTTGATAGCAATCTCGATTCCTTCTACGTCTCCACTTCTATTGGCACAAGAGATCGTGCTAAGGAAAAGCCCAACCATACCAGAAACAACATCAGTGCTAGCTCGCTGTACAAACATTTCCGTTGGCAGGCGCGACCAATTAGAGAGAGCCAAACGAGTCAAATCTGGCGCGGCGAGAATCTGAGCGCAGTAGCACAAGCTGAATATCAAAGCACCTAAGCCCAAATAGCCTCCGCAATGCACGGGCATATCCGAATGCAGAATAGTCGCATCTTTTCTTTGCCAGGTAGAAAAAGCTTCCTCAGTTGCATTTTGAATGCCCGCAAGCGTTCCTAACGCTGCCTGTTTCCACTGTTCCCCGCCCGTTGCCGCGTACAGATCGCTAAACAGCACTGCCAGACCGCAACTGCCTGTAAGTAGATCGGGCTGCAATATATTTACCGAAAGCAGATCGATGTAGGGATTATAAACAAAACCCAACCAGGCTAAGTTGCCTGTGGGGGATTCGACAGCATCCGCCAAAATTTCTGCGCTTATGGAAATTGCTTCTTCTAACCAGCGATCTCGCTCGGCTGGGGGAGAAATGCTGCTATCTCGCTTGAACCCATTCCACTGTTTTCGAGCCGTCCGGTGACCTGTAACAAAACCAGATCGGATTAGTTCCATTTCTCGATCAAGGGGAAAGCTTTTGAGATGTTTCAATCGATTCTGTAGTCGCTCCCAGGCCGTGCCGTTGAAATAGTCTATAATCTCACTCCCCTCCAAGGTTAAGATCCGATCATCATCGCTCAATGCTCCAAACAATGGGATATTCAGTTGTCGTAGCGCTGCAATTTCACTGCAAACAATCTGGGCGTGGCGATCACGGGTTGCTCCGTCCAAATCCTCTGCGATCACAGGACGGAGAAGTTGTTGGAGAAAAATCTCTCGCTGGACGGGATCGGCCAGCAACGCTGGCACTAGACTCGATCTGACGATTCTGTGATAGGTCCAAGTATCACGGTAGATGAATCTTACCCACAAACCAGTCCAACCAGCTAGCGGTCCGTCAGAGGCCTGAAGCATTTCTTGTTGGGCCTCTAGGCATTGCTGGGCGTTCGCATAGCCTTCCAATAGAAAATCGAGGTAGTTGGCAGCATCAATGGGAGTCCCGTTCAATAACGGTGCGTGATCTGTATGGGTCCAAGTAGTGTAGTCATTGCGGCTAGGGCAACCTTTCCACGCAGGTTTGCTAGAACTCAACACGCGTTTGTAGGGCATCACGAATTTGCCAGGCAAGGCCAGGGCACCAAAATCTTCGGTGCCAACCCCAACACCAATAGGCGTTGGCATAGCAAGGACGCACAGTTCGAGGGCAGACTCAGCCAAAATGTCTCGGGCGATGTGTTGCTCAGCTGAAAGCTGCCAGTCTGGGCGAGGTTGCAACAGCATTTCTAGATCGACAAAGACAGGTTGTTCGCCGTGGGCAATGAGATTGTCGAGCCAAAAATCTCGCCCTTCAAAGAGCTGTAGCAGGCGAATGAGAATACCCATGCGACGATAAAAACGCTCCACTTCCTGCATCGTCTGGCAGGATTGGAAAGGAACGAACTCTTCCCAAGTATAGCCATCCCGTACGATCACGCGACGAACGTGTAAGGGCGGCTCTAAGCCGCCCTGATTGAGAAAAGCGAGCACATTGAGAAACACCTCAACACAGCGCAAGTCCTTCGGCTTGTAGACAACTTTGCTCCCACTCGCAAAGCTGAGAATTGCTACGGTTCGCCCGCATCCGTGAATGTCCCCCGCATCTCCTCGAAACCCCGTCAACAAACCCGGCTCCAAATCTTCCCACATCTGATCGCGCAGTAATATCCAATCTACTGACAGGCGATCACATATCTCCCTCATCCATTCCTGCCAGTGGGCGTAGGAAATTGCCATCAAATGAGCCAAGACAGGAAATCGCTCGAACCGATCAAGCCAGCTATCCACCGTATTCTCTAACACGGCTTGTTCGCTCGCATCCTGCCGGCCGAACAAGCCAGCATTAGCATTTGCCAAACGCAGCTCGAAATCTAGAATGGGAACCACTAACTGTGACAGGCGACGGGCAATAACAGCCACCATATCCGCGAGTCCCGCAGGCGAAACCGCCCATTTTTCTCGGGCAATGTACGTCTCTAAAAACTGTTGGGCGACCTCCAAAAATGGCTCTATGGCTCGCCCGTGAGGAATTTTTCGTTCGTCTTGCGGATGTTCGCCTCCCGTGATCGAGCGAACTAAATTTGCTTCATTGCGGACGGCTGCATCTAACACTGTAACTAAAGTCTTAGCCCAGTGAGGTAAAGCAGTGAAATGATGCAAATCGACATCGTTCAAGCAGCGATCGAAGTCTTCTTCACTCAGTCCAAGCATTTGGAGATATATCTGAAACTGGCCCGGCGTTCCGTCTGTAACTGCTTGACGCCATTGCCGTCTGAGCTTGTCGATTTTAACCCTATTTTCGGCATGCGGAACGACAGCTTCGCAAGTTATACGTTCGTGGGGCGGCATTGCCCGCGCAATAATTTGCCAGAGCCGATCCTGTTGGTGGGACGAGAGTTGCAGTGGACGATCAGTTTTCAGACTCATGGATGTTTCAAACTCATGGATGTTTCAAACTCATGGATGTTTCAAATTCATGAATGACATGCCCTAGCAACTGGGAAGGTCGAGCTCGTCAATGACCCCGGTACAAAAGAGACTATTCAACATTGAATACACCACTTCGCGGTTGATATTTTGCTGCACGGAAACTGTTTCAACGATATCTTCGGTCGTTCGATCTCCTTGCGCCACGAGATCCCCAATGGCTTTCCATTGATTGCTGCGTTCCGGCCCTCGAAAGGCAAGTCTCTGTTTAAAGCGCCCATTGAGTTGGAATCCATCCTCCAAAGGTTCTAACTCCAACCAATGATGAAAGCGAAGGCGATCGCCTCCACGCAAGATCGGCCACATCCGCTCGTCCATCGTACGGTCTATCCACTGAGCCAATTCATTCCCATCAGCAAAATGGCCGCGATCAAAGATGAAATATCCTAGGGGCCAACGATCACTCGACGCACAAGGAGCGATCAGCTGTACGCTGCGATCGACCATATTAATCAAAAAACCCGTTACGCAACCAATGCTCGACATTGGATAATCATCGCAGTCGGCATAAGATGGATCGGCAGTGAACCAAGGAGCCCATAACAGAGATTTACGCTGCTGCTCCATGAGCTTAGGATCTTTTTGCGCTCGCTCGCGGAATCGCCCGGCATTGCCATAGACAAAGGCACCCTCGCGATTTAGAGGCAAACATTCCACCTGAGCCAGTTCCTGGGCACTAAACTCCGCATGCACATGATCGAGCATCTTGAGACTGATTATGGAGAAGCGATTGAGCCAGCAGTCCCGCGATTGCGAGAGTTCGAGCAGGGCGCGAGTACGTTCGGGATCTTCACCGGCTTTTGCTGTTGTTGTCGGCGGAAAAATACCCACAATCTCGTGATAGTCAAGACACCATCGTTCGTAATCAGGATTGTCCAGGGGATCGGTTGCCCAGTATAGAAAACCTGTTTTTGCTGCCGGCCCCAAATGATCGTTCAGGACATTGAGTACGTCTCGCCACAGCACCCGATTGGTATCGGTATAGGAAAAAACGCCACTCAATTGCTCTGGAGACAAAGCACAAAACCAACAACCAACCGAACAGCCCTTGGTAAGTTCGATACTCAAGGATGCGTGAATATTGGATTTTGTAGGAAACGGTCCGATTTCGAGCCACTGCCGTGCAATTTGTCGCTCCCGCCATGCTTTGAACCGTGGGTCTTTTGGTTGCCCCTCCTTTTTATAGAATTCGCCAACAAAAGTGGATTTAGCCAATACCACTTCCCATATCGCTTTCATCGCTGCCGATGGCGGACCGGGTTGGTTGGGCTGAATATCCTGCAACGAATGGACATCGTCAGGATGGCAATGAATATTGTACTTTGTCAAGGTGCCAACCTTATCTGCTGCCAAAGCCTTACGGAAGTTTGGATCGGAAACCCACCTCTCGTTAAAACGTTTGAAGTCAGCATATTTCTGCATGGCCTGGTGGTAGGTATTGAGTAACATAAACGAGGCTCCAAAGTTTCACTCCACAGGATATTCTCAAAGTATTGATCGCATTATTGATCGATTGTATCGGTAGTTGGCAAACTACCCAGCATAAAGTCTCCCACGGAAGTTTCCGCCAGGTAGTCCGTCCGAGCCGCCGTTGCAAAGGTATCTGAGTCGCCGCTACCTAGGGCACAAGGACCGAGGCCCATCGCAGTCGCAACCAAATACATACTCTGGTAGAGGATACCGACGTGTTTGAGAGTTGTTGCATAAGCGATCGCATCGTACTTCCAAGACATGCGTCCAAACCGTGCCGCCAGATGAATCAATACTTGGGGCTTGCCGCGCGGGGCGGAGATAGAAGCGTAATTCAAAAGGGCGTCCACCCACCTATCGCGCTCGCGCAACAGCACAAGACCGTGTTCCTGAGGGTTGTAGTAATACAGTCCGCTTGAGAGTCCGTCGCATCGATCTACTGTTAGATAAATCTCTATCTCGTAACACTTACCGCCAGCAGGATAGGGACGACTGCTAATCTGCATCACAGCTTGTCCTCGTTCGGTTTGAACTGGCATATCTCCTAGTGATCGTACCCGAGCAACGCGATAGAGAAATGCGCCCAACTGTTTCACCGTAATGGGATGCGAGTCTTCGTAGTCGTAAACCGAGCGCCGTTCTTCCATCACTTGGATGAGGGGTAGATCGTCGAGGCAATCGAGAGCCGGCCGGTAGAGATCGATCTTCTGACCTTCGGGGGACGAGCGTAGGGCAGGTAAAGGGGGAAAGCGATCAATGTGCCGAAAAGTGGCTCCAAAGGGATAACTGCCTCGACCATATCGGCTACGACTGTGAAAGAGCAGATCGTGAAAACTCCATTGACCTAGGGTAGCGTCGCCATCCTCAGCAGGAGCGGCATACTCATCTGACACTGGAGTCAGAGCTTGGGCGTTCAGCAGCAATTGGAAAAAGTCGGCCACCCCTTCAATTCCCAGTAGCGGCAGATGTTCTGCTAGCTGTCGAACGGAGTGAGGTTGGGCGAGCGCCCACAAAACCTGGGCAGCAAGGCTATGGTGGAGAACGATCTGAGCGTAACCGAGGGGACACTCCAAGAGCAGACGATTCTCCTCCCGACGGCAGTAGGCAAAGCGAGAGAGATAATAGGGTCGATCAATATCGAGCTGCTGGAGATGAAATTGATAGTTTTGAGCTAGGCCCACAATCGCGGCAATAGACCGTCCTGCCACCACAGCCGCGTGCTGAATTGCACCGTGATGGAGCAATTGGTTAAAATGCAAATAGAACCGGGTGAGGGCATCCCCTCCATCGGCAGCCAAAATCTTTTCGCTCAATTCGTCGATCGTGGCACCTTCTGAAGCTAATTCCACAAACACCTGTCTTACGCTAGCTGGCATCTGCTTGAAGAAAATTTTTTGTCCTAGCTCAAAGATGACTGCAAGCGTTCCATCTGATGCCTGGTTCAGCGCCAGCCCCTCTCGCAGCTTCACCTGCAAAGACCGTCCGCGACTGAGATCGGACGAACCCGTCAGGTAAACTTTCGGAAAATCCTCAACAGCCATCACAACCTTGCCTCTGCATCAATGTTACTCATAACCGACTCCACTCGCTTAAATAAAAATTGAAATCGGATTCAATTCTTCTTCGGAAAGTGGCGCGGTACGCCAACCTAGTTTGACGGGAATATCGTACAGTCTCCCCGGCGCATAGCGTGCCCAAAAGTGTCGCAGCCCCGGAACGACAACCTTAACAACAGGCAGCCCCACATCCGGGCGGGTTTGGTCTAGCACCAACATCTCTAGCCCCAAGCCTTCAACAATCGATTGGCAATGCATCACGTCTTCGCGAATATCGTCATGGTGAACAGTTAGATATTCGTTGCGTTGGCGAGCAGGAGTATTGGGAGCGGGAAGCAGGTAGGGCTGATTTTTTAAGGTGGCGGTTTGCCACCAATGGATAGCTTCTGGATCGTCGTACTCATATCCCGTACCCCTGCCTTTGCTTGAGACAACCCCCGGCAGCATCTGGTTTAGCTCCGTAAGCGCTCGCACCACCCCCATTCTGGGATCGAAATGAGCGGCTGGGGCAAAGATGATATCCTCTGTATCGCCTCCGAGATAGTTGGAAATGGCAATGAAGGCAGGAATGCCCAAATCGTTCGTTAAATCGAGTACCCACAGATCCCGATCGATCTGACGGTAATACACCCTGAGTTCTTGGATAAAGGGATCGTCGAAACTATCAAGGTTCACAGTCGGTCGCCGTAGCCGGTTGTACCACCACATGGCAACGCTATCTCGCTCGGCCAATTCCATAAATCCTTGTAGAATGGCCTCCTCTGGCGTATTACCTGCCGCACAACCATTAGAGTCTGGCAAACAATAAAACTGTTCGGGAGGTGAAGGATAACTATAGAAGCAGTAGCTCGTGGGTAAGTAACGAAATTCCTGACGGGTCATCGACCAGAGGGGAGTCCACTCCATCTCCACCGTCGGGTCGAAGGGCAGAGGGATGGTATCTAAACGCCGATCTAGCGCGTTCCATCGATCGCGGTCGCGATACTGCTGAGGGCTAAACAACATGCAATCGCGCGGATCGATCGCGCGATCTCCTAGGGCTTGTGCCGTACCGATCTGGCGAATTTCTTCCCCGCGAAAGACCCCCGAATAGCGCTCGATCGCTTCGCATAAGGCACTGACCTGGGCTTGAGCGTCGGAAATCCCCTTACCGCAACAGGCGCTACGAACGTGGCGACGCAACCGTGTAAAAGAATCGTAACGCGCAGCCATATTATTGCCCGACACGTAGACATGTACGGTATCATCGTCAGGGTTCGAGACGCGGGTAAGACTTTTCGCGATTCCCGTAATCGGGCTGATGTGATGCTCGTATTTGCTGAGGGTTTGTTCGGGCGTTACAGCCCGATGGCCGCCATCGCTGACAAACTGTTTGACAACGCTTTGCAACCGGAGTGGAACGGGCAAATTTCCCTTCCACTTCGCTGGCTCGCCACATTCTGGGCATTGAGGTCTGCGGACGAGGAGGTGTTCTTTGGTTTGCAGCGATATTGAATCAAAGGTCAGCACTTTACTCTTAAGAGAAGCCGCTTCTCCCAATACAATCCATTTAGCAACTTCTGCAGCCGCAATTCCCAAGCCGATACTGACCGTTGCAGGCAGAGCAGCTAGGGCAGGGTAGGGGCGATCGCGATGCATCATCTGGCAGGCATAGCGATCCACCTCAAAATTGTTATGCAGTCTTTGGGACAGGCAAGCCCAACACCCCGTCTGTCCGGGAAAAAAAAGCGGCCCGATCCAGGCATAAACCCCACTCGGCCTGACGATCAGCCAGGGTTTATCTGTTTCAAGAGCGCGTCGATTGAGTTGAGCTAATCCCCCTTGCAGGTAATCGTCCACAAGAGCCACCCACAAGTCAGCATCATCCTGCAATGCGATGCTAACGTGCATTGCTTCTAGTTGGGCCAAAAAAGCTTGTTTTGGAACATTCCCAAATGGAAACAGGCAGACACGCTTGGCATCTAAGGCCTCGCTAGCCGCGTGAGTCGTCACGCCCAAAGTATTCCAATACGCTGCGATCGAACTCGGCAACGTTGCAACAGACTCTTCAATATGCCCGTATTTTTCTAACAAAAGCAACGTACGGTAGACTTCAGTTGCGGAAAGCTTACTTTCTAAAGTATCAACAATCTCGTCTGTAGTTCTAAAACCATCAATTAAAGGAATTACTTGTGCGTAAGCGCGACCAGACAAGGCAAAATAACGACCTTCTGCAATCAATAGAACGCGCTTCTCGCCAACCGCTTCAGCATAAAGATGACTTTTTATTTTGGGCTTCTCAATCATTAGATTGTGCGAAAATGAAATAGAGACCGAACTATCCTTCACAACATCAAGAATATCAACTGCTCTACTTTACTGTTGCGCTTATTTTTAGTTTTTAGACTCAATTCTACAAGACATGGGATCGAGCCGTCATCCCTTTCAGGGCTTCCGGCTCTATCCCGCTCGTATTCGTTCACCCAAACCGAAACAATCGTTGACGAGCTGGCAACCTTTCCCGGTATGATGGGTCATGTTGTTCTTCTTGAAGGCCGTCGAGTTTACGGCAAAAAGACTGGGTGTACCTCACTCACCTGATAAACGCTACATCATTTCCTTAATAAAGGATTACTACTCCGACTCAAGAGTTAGAGTATTGTTTTGTAGATCGCTTCACCTAGGCACATTCCGTCGATGCACTAGAAGAACTAGAGAGACACGAAGGAGTCGTGCAACACGTGCTAGCCGTACTTTGGCAACTATTAGCTGCAGACACTCCTATCGACAAGTCTTCCTGCGACAGTTCTTCCGCTTGAGGAATGACCAGATACATTGTATTGCGGGGACGCTCATCAGGAACCTCTTCAAATGACTGACAAATTTGAATTTTCAAATCCATGTCAGATGAAAATTCCATTCCCTGCTCGACAAGCACTTCTTTAGGGTTAGCAATCAAGCGATTTCGAAATTCTTCATTTACCATCGCCATGGCCGACACTTGGCTCACTACCTTTTGAGTTTCAATGGAGGTAGTTTCAGACGAACGCTCCTGTAAAGCTCCCGTAGTTGACATAGTATTAAATCCTTTAAGACAAAACTACACAAAACAATGTCTGAATCTTATATTTAGATTCCGCAAAAAGCAATGGCAATTATCAAATTGTAACAATTCTCATTTTTGGATTCATTCAATAGTTTTGAAGTTTTTGGACCAATATAGATAGATTGACAATTTTGCATAAATCAATCGATTTCTGGAAAGACTTCTGAAACCAATGAGAAAAATTATTTCGCATAGAGAATTGCCGATTTGATTTTAACCTTGTCCCAACGGTATCTCTAGACCAAGCACCGCACCAAGGTGATCCTGCTCGTTCCACACTTCCACAATCTTGCCATTCTCAATCCGTATGATCGTTATTCCAGTTACAGTTGTTGTTTTGCCATCCGGCGCATTGGGTACGATATCGCTTGAAAGCGTGTAGGAATACCGCCCAACTACTTTATCTTCACCACAAAAGATGTCGTGCATTGTGAAAGTATCAAACCCTCCTGCCTTCCCATGGGCAGCAACTTCTTCCTTGGAATGCACTTCATGGGACATCGGACTCTGCCTAAGGTTATTGGATAATTCATCACCTAAAAGGGAATGAATTGCATCCAAATGACCACTTTTAAGCGTCTCTATGTAACGGTGTAAGATATCTATTTTTTCTTGATCTGTTGCCATAGTATTGACCTGCCATTAACGACGGTTGGACAAGCTACGCAACAAATATACTGCAAGCAGCAATACAAAGTCAATTCAGTTTTCAAAACTTTACAAAGCGAAAACCACAGGGAGCATCCCGTTTTGGAAAAAGCATTACCTAAAGTAACTCAATTACAAGGGTAAAAGAGCCAACGTGCCAAATTGGAATGCTCCCAAACCACAAGACACTTTGTTCAATTTTTTGCTATAAAATAAGGCTTTCCCAGAGTAGTTATGGTCAAGAGATCGCAGTAAGGGGAATTTTCAGTTTGACCATTGCAACAAACCTCAAGCTATAACAGTATCACACAGTTTGATCATGCGGAGCTTTTGAAAATTATTTTTAGTCGCAGCATTATGACCTAAAACCATTGCATCAATCCACTGAATCCAGCGCCGAACTCCCGTCTTGTCTTCCCAATCGAACGCATAATGAAGACCATTGTCCGACCAAGAGCGATCACTTACCACAATGACCGCATTAGGGGTCGGGCCTGGCTCTGGCATTGCCGCATCTTCATACGATAGGCGTTTTGATGCATCGGCAAAATATGTAATCCAATCGCAATGGGCGATAAAGGTTTTCCCTTTTGAACGATCGTAGCTTGGCAAAATCATCAGATTTTTTTGGTAATGAATCAAATCTTCTAAATTTGCTATCTGTGGATAGCGTTCCATAAGATAACCATTCAGGGCATCAAAGAAGCCATCAATCTGCAAACATATCTGAACAAATAACCAACGGCTGGGTTCTAGCTGAAATTCGAGCTGAGGAAGTTGACCTACGTCCATAAATGCGACGGCATCGTCACGATCTAGATAGGTTTGATAGCAGTCTCGTATAGCTTGGTATAATGCTTGGGCAAGGGGAGCGCGAGTAAAAAAGTTTTCAAACAGGTCTTCATAAAATTGCGCGTAAGTAATATTGTGGGTGAATCGCAAGTAGATAGATATGAATTGGCTAACCGCGCAACAGTGAAAACATTGAATAAAACTTGTGTATAATTGCATTTCCACCCAGTCTTGTCGAGAGAACGTCTTCGTTTGAACGATTAATGCGGGATGCTCGATTGAGGAATCTATGGGACCGCACGGGCGAGCGCCATGGTTGATTAAAACATACCTTTTAACGGTCTCAATTTTCCATTTTTCGATAAACTCAGGTTCGGCCGCGGGTGCATTAGGAAGCAAGTTGTATGGATTCACCCAGTAGCGCGAGTGAATTCCCCATTCCATCATATCCGTAAGACAAGCTTTCCATAGATTGACCTTATCTCCAGGAATACCTAATATCAATTGTCCGTAAGTTGTTATGCCGTCCTGCATCAATTCACGAACGATATCCCGTTGCTTTTTCACTGAAATATTGCTTCGATTTGTTGCGGCAAGAACTTCAGGACTAGTATGTTGGATGGAAAGCAAATGGAATGAAAGTAAGCCTGACTCAATCAGTCTTTTAGCAATACCAACCGAACGACCGGGAGTGTTTTTTGAGTTGCTATAAGTAAAGGATAGAGGGAATCCAGTTTTTTGATGGCTTCTGATGACCAATTCCGCGATTTCTGGATCTCTCGGCAGCATCCCAAAATTGGCATCGGTTGAAAATAAGAAGCTAACCTTCTGTTTCCCAAACCACTCTATCTCGGCTTCGATTCGCTCCATCGGGAATTGACGGATCTTCGACATCGTATTCGAACCCCAATCGCAGTAACTGCACTTATACGGGCAACCGCGATTGGTTTCCCACAGAGCTACAATACCCTGTCCCGCAGCCGCTATCTTGGATTCATAATCGGCGCTCTGCTCGAGATAAGGACTGTAGAGAAACTCTGTCGGCACTTCTGCAGGTCCGGTACAGATATGAAAGTCACCTTTGGGATTGGGTAAATACAGACCTGGAATATCGGCAAACATAACAGACTTGGCTTCAGTCAACTCGCGACTGCTTCCATGCTGAATTACCTTATTGAATATATTGGTGAGCGTAATCTCCGCATCTTTCACCGAGATCATATCGATATAGGGGTTCTTCTGAAAAAACTTGGGATCTTTGTAGTCAACTTCTGGTCCCCCAGCAATGACCAAACAATGAGGGTAGCGGGATTTTACTTCTCGCGCGATCGCACACTGCAATTTCCAGTTCCAGATGTAGCAGCTTAAGACCAATACATCGATTGGAGTATCTCCATAGGGACGCAATAAGGGGGCGGCTTCAATTGCCACTTCATTAATCGGCGCCAACCAATCGATCTGTTCTGGTTCCAAGCCGTAGTGTTCCCATTGGGTTTTCAAAATTCCCCACATCAAGGGTAAATAGGGCAATCCAAATTTCGCTAGGGGGGGTTGGCTAACAAGAACGGTGGCTGGCTTTGAAGAATACATTAATTTTACTCCTTAAGCTACAACAGTATCACACAGTTTGATCATGCGGAGCTTTTGAAAATTATTTTTAGTCCTAGCATTACGACCTAAAACCATTGCATCAATCCACTGAATCCAGCGCCGAACTCCCGTCTTGTCTTCCCAATCGAACGCATAATGAAGACCATTGTCCGACCAAGAGCGATCACTTACCACAATGACCGCATTAGGGGTCGGGCCTGGCTCTGGCATTGCCGCATCTTCATACGATAGGCGTTTTGATGCATCGGCAAAATATGTAATCCAATCGCAATGGGCGATAAAGGTTTTCCCTTTTGAACGATCGTAGCTTGGCAAAATCATCAGATTTTTTTGGTAATGAATCAAATCTTCTAAATTTGCTATCTGTGGATAGCGTTCCATAAGATAACCATTCAGGGCATCAAAGAAGCCATCAATCTGCAAACATATCTGAACAAATAACCAACGGCTGGGTTCTAGCTGAAATTCGAGCTGAGGAAGTTGACCTACGTCCATAAATGCGACGGCATCGTCACGATCTAGATAGGTTTGATAGCAGTCTCGTATAGCTTGGTATAATGCTTGGGCAAGGGGAGCGCGAGTAAAAAAGTTTTCAAACAGGTCTTCATAAAATTGCGCGTAAGTAATATTGTGGGTGAATCGCAAGTAGATAGATATGAATTGGCTAACCGCGCAACAGTGAAAACATTGAATAAAACTTGTGTATAATTGCATTTCCACCCAGTCTTGTCGAGAGAACGTCTTCGTTTGAACGATTAATGCGGGATGCTCGATTGAGGAATCTATGGGACCGCACGGGCGAGCGCCATGGTTGATTAAAACATACCTTTTAACGGTCTCAATTTTCCATTTTTCGATAAACTCAGGTTCGGCCGCGGGTGCATTAGGAAGCAAGTTGTATGGATTCACCCAGTAGCGCGAGTGAATTCCCCATTCCATCATATCCGTAAGACAAGCTTTCCATAGATTGACCTTATCTCCAGGAATACCTAATATCAATTGTCCGTAAGTTGTTATGCCGTCCTGCATCAATTCACGAACGATATCCCGTTGCTTTTTCACTGAAATATTGCTTCGATTTGTTGCGGCAAGAACTTCAGGACTAGTATGTTGGATGGAAAGCAAATGGAATGAAAGTAAGCCTGACTCAATCAGTCTTTTAGCAATACCAACCGAACGACCGGGAGTGTTTTTTGAGTTGCTATAAGTAAAGGATAGAGGGAATCCAGTTTTTTGATGGCTTCTGATGACCAATTCCGCGATTTCTGGATCTCTCGGCAGCATCCCAAAATTGGCATCGGTTGAAAATAAGAAGCTAACCTTCTGTTTCCCAAACCACTCTATCTCGGCTTCGATTCGCTCCATCGGGAATTGACGGATCTTCGACATCGTATTCGAACCCCAATCGCAGTAACTGCACTTATACGGGCAACCGCGATTGGTTTCCCACAGAGCTACAATACCCTGTCCCGCAGCCGCTATCTTGGATTCATAATCGGCGCTCTGCTCGAGATAAGGACTGTAGAGAAACTCTGTCGGCACTTCTGCAGGTCCGGTACAGATATGAAAGTCACCTTTGGGATTGGGTAAATACAGACCTGGAATATCGGCAAACATAACAGACTTGGCTTCAGTCAACTCGCGACTGCTTCCATGCTGAATTACCTTATTGAATATATTGGTGAGCGTAATCTCCGCATCTTTCACCGAGATCATATCGATATAGGGGTTCTTCTGAAAAAACTTGGGATCTTTGTAGTCAACTTCTGGTCCCCCAGCAATGACCAAACAATGAGGGTAGCGGGATTTTACTTCTCGCGCGATCGCACACTGCAATTTCCAGTTCCAGATGTAGCAGCTTAAGACCAATACATCGATTGGAGTATCTCCATAGGGACGCAATAAGGGGGCGGCTTCAATTGCCACTTCATTAATCGGCGCCAACCAATCGATCTGTTCTGGTTCCAAGCCGTAGTGTTCCCATTGGGTTTTCAAAATTCCCCACATCAAGGGTAAATAGGGCAATCCGAATTCCGCTAGGGGGGGTTGGCTAACAAGAACGGTGGCTGGCTTTGAAGAATACATTAATTTTACTCCTTTGCGTGTGAGTTAGGAATCAATGGCGAAAAGTCAGAGAGTTGATTGCTATTTTTAGTGATTTCAGAGAAGTTATTAGCATAGAAAATTTACTAACTACAACTGCTAAATATGGTTATCATAAGTCATAAGCTGCACGTTTGACAAGCCGACCTGTAACTTAACTAAACCTGCCCCGACTCAGTTTTAAGTACGAGAACTATTTGACAAATGACCAATGACACTAGAAACACGCCTTCAGATTAATATCGCCCAGTTGCGGAAATCCATTCGATATCCACCCAGCCGTCGGGGCGGTAATCCTCACCCATTCCCGTCCGGCGTCATCTAATCTAAATTGGGGCGGATCAGAAAGAGCGACGCGATCGCCAGGGAAGACACCACCCACTCTCGCTGAATTCGTATTGGGACTTTCACGAATCGCTAACCCTTCTTCTTCTTCATAAATCACTCGCCGACAACGGTTAGGCGGTGTGGGTGAGGGCGTAGTCGCAGCAGTATTCCCCGGACAAGGCTTAAGATCTTTCGCTTGGACAAATCCACTAATTGGAGAACGAATTGCAATCCAACCATTCCTACCACTGGCTTCGGCGAGGATGACTTGCTCATCAGCTTGTAAGGCGCGAATTGGATTGGCGGTAGAACGTTCCGCGTAGATAAAAATTGACTGCGTCGCCGCCCGACATTGCCCACTCAGCCCTTGAGTGAGGAGAAAAGAACTTGTCGGGTTATACCCATGTTCGATGATGTTGCGCCCTATTAACCCACTGGGCGCTAGTCCAGTTGTGTAAGCCTTTAACGATTCAACAGAAATGGTATGAGATGGCTTTGATGAGAACGTCACACCCTGGTGGCTTAAAAGGTTTCTGTCAGGATTTATCTTTACATTTTCTTGGGTATGAACAAAAGTGGTCACAAACGGGGTCTGTCCTGCACCAACAGCTACACTCGCCGTTGCTGTCAAACCTTCTACTAAAGTAAATCCTAACGCCAAGAGTGCGGCAAGCTTACTCCATTGGCTAATTTGGCTCATCCTCATCACTCCTCAATCTGATTTAGCATCATGTCCGCTTGAATTTCTAACTAGTGCGATTGCTTTCCCGCCAAGACCCGGATATATCATCAGCGCTGAACCGGACTTGATAGCAGTAGTTGCTCAATCACTGGGCATAACCATCATCCATCAAAATAGCGTGGCATCGAGATTATATTAAGAAAGTTAGCTAAATCTAAATCTTGATTGCAATACTTCAGCAAAGACTTCAGTTAAAGAAAAGAGAGTGGTACGGTTAGAAAACTTGTCTAAATTGATCCAAAATCCTTTAACGAAAAATACGCATGTACCACAAAAATACGAATAAAGATATCTGGACAGCATTAATTACCGCCGCCTTGGGTGCTGGAATCGTCACCTCGTTTGCCGTAAGTCAAGGTCAACACCCTATATTAGCCTTGACAATTACCGGGATAGCAGCGCTGTCGGCGGTTCTCATCGAGCGATCAGGATTAATTTGACATCATCCCCAGCCGACAACAATAACATACCCCCCATACCATTTTCCCAGATAGCTTGATAAACTAGCAATAAAAGCTATCGGGGAAACCTATGGAAACCCTTGCCTATAGCCATCTTGTCTGGGCGTCGGAAAGCCAAGCCGAGGTGGTTCTAGAGAGTTTCAATCTGGATGAATGGCAGCCGACCAAGCCTTGGTTTGGCGTACCCTGGCATTGGCTATTATTCGCCATCATCCTTAGCAGCCTAGGAATCACAGATAAAGCTGTAGCCCAAACGCTACAGCAAGGAAGTCGTGGATCTCAAGTCTTTGAGATTCAACAGCGTTTGCGGGAATTAGGCTATTTCAATCAACAACCCACAGGTTATTTTGGTCAAATCACCACAGATGCTGTCCGGCAATTTCAGCGTAGTCAGGGACTGGTTGCGGATGGAATTGTCGGTCAACGCACTCAATCTTTCTTGTTCGATAACCTTAAGAGTCTTTCCCCCTTCGATTCTACCCTAGCCCTAACCACTTTACCTCCCCCGAGTTCCATGATCGGCACATTGCCTACCCCTCCGAGTATCGGGAACATCTTAACCCCTCCTAGAGGGCAAGTGACGCCGCCGCCTCCCATTCCGACGCAACCGTTTAACCTCCGAGAGTTGCGTCCCGGCGATCGCGGTGAAGATGTCGTTGAACTTCAGCTAAAGTTAAGACAGGCAGGTTTTGATCCAGGTCCAGTTGATGGCATCTATGGCGCCCAAACTCAGGACGCCGTGGAGCAGTTTCAGGAGGCGAATAATCTATTTCCCGATGGCGTGGCGAGTCAAGACACACTTCAGGCGTTGGGGTTAATCCCGACTCCTGAATCTAATCGCTATGTTGTCATTGTCCCCATTTACAACGGTGATACACTTACCCGAGTGCAACGATATGCGTCGGGGGCGTTTACCGCCGACTCCGGGCGGGGCAAATTTGTCAATGCTGGCTCATTTACAGATCGTAACACTGCCGAAAGTCTTTCCCATCAGCTGCGATCGCAGGGTTTGGATGCACGGGTGGCGTATTTTCGCTAAGATTCACACCAAATGTATCGTAACAGAATCAATCAATCTTTCATTCTTAGCCAAGGGAAAGACATAGAAGTACCTAGACATAAATTCTTTCCGCTGTACTAAGAAATGTTAAAGCGTCAAATCCTTACTGTTAAGATTTCCCTGTTTCCTATTCCCTTGTCCTCATGCTCAACTTTAATTGGGTTCGACTATTTAGAGTATCTTCTACAGGTTATCAGCCAACACCAGTTAACCATCTGAAAATCAGTCGGCTGACAGATTTACTATTCGGCGCAGGCTCCTTAAATTGAATCAATAGCCATTCAATTCCAGCCTAAGTTAATGTTATTATTAATGGGGTTGCTTCTACTATGAACTCATCATCAGTTCCACGCTCAATGAAAGATCAACAGGATAGTCAGTTTACACCTGAATCAGAGGTTATGCCGATGTCTTTAGCTAGTGAAGATAGCGGTCTTTCAGTTCGCAAAAAAGTTAGAATTCTTAACTTGTATATTGATAATTTTTCTAAAGATGAGTTTTTAAAGAAATTAAAGCAGGGTGTAGTCTTTACTCCTAATGTCGATCACCTCATGCAATTACAAGAAAATCGACAGTTTCTACAGGCTTATAAAGCGGCTGACTATTTGATATGTGATAGCCAAATTCTGGTTTACGCCTCTAAATTTTTGGGAACTCCCTTCAAAGAAAAATTATCGGGTTCAGATGTCTTTCCAGAGTTTTGCAACTATCACAAAAATAATCCAGATATTCGCATATTTTTATTAGGAGCGGCTCCGGGCGTAGCCAAAAAAGCTCAAGCAAGAATAAACGCTAAAGTTGGTCGGAAAATCGTCGTAGCAGAATACTCACCCCCTTTGGGATTTGAAAATGATGAACAAGAATGCCAAAAAATTGTGCAACTGATTAATGAGTCAGGCGCTACAGTGTTGGGTGTAGGAGTCGGGGCACCGAAACAAGAGTTGTTTATCAGTAAATACAAAAACAAATTTGATGATCACGTTAAAATCATTATGGGAATCGGTGCAACCATCGATTTTGAAGCCGACAATGTCAAAAGAGCGCCAATTTTTCTCAGAGACATCGGTCTAGAGTGGTTTGAGCAGTTCCTGATTGAACCGAGATGATTGTGGAAACGATATTTTGTTGATGATGTTGGTTTCTTGTGGCTGATATTGAAACAGAAGTTAAATATTTATAAAGCGCCTGTTTCCCCCCTCTGATAGATGAGCATTTTCTGAAAGTAGACTTAACTAAAGTTCAATACTTATGGTACATTCATGATAGTCGTAACCCTTGGAACAGAACAATATCCTTTTGATTCTTTACTTGACTGGATTAATATACTTATTAAGTATAAATTCATTAAAGAGTCTGAAGAAGTTATAATACAATACGGTTCTTCTAATCAGGAGAAAATAGAAAATTTTAGGCAAGTAAAGTCTTATGATTTCTTGCCTGAAGAAATGTTCAAAGAATATTTAAACCGGGCTAGAATTGTTATTGGTCACTGTGGCGAAGGAACATTTATTCTGTTAAATTCATTACGAAAACCTTACATTCTTGTACCCAGAACTAGGCGTTTTGGGGAGCATGTAGATGATCATCAACTCGAAATGGCTGAATTCCTAGAAACGCTAGGAGTTCCTATCGCCCGCTCCCCCACTGATTTAGTCAAGTTCATTAGAGAGCCGATAGTTCCCAATTTTATTGTTCAGGAAGATGATAATCATTGGAAAAGATTACTGAATTACTATAATCTTCAAGAATCAAAAAAAATCATGTTGGTATGCTCTTCAGGTGGTCATTTCAAAGCCATGCAAGAGCTAAAATTGTTTTGGGAACAATTTGAAGATATTTGTTGGGTTACCTTTAAAACCGAAACGACAGAATCAGCGATTAATATTGGCAAGTGGTGTGCTTATTGGGCGTATAGTCCAACCAATCGGAATTTATACAATCTCGTCCGGAATCTTTTTTTAGCCGGAATAGTTTTGCTCAAAGAAAAACCGGATTTAATAGTATCAACGGGAGCTGGAGTAGCTGTTCCTTTCTTTTTACTATCAAAATTACTCTGTAAAAGCCAAACTTTGTTTATAGAGTCAAAAACTCGAATTAAAACATTGAGTTTGTCAGCAAAAATATTACAAAAACTCTCTGTTATCGATAGACTAGTTGTTCAAAATGAAGACCTACTCAATAGTTGTCAAGGTGAAAATTTAAACTCTATGGGGAATTACTATACAAATGAAGTGACCGAAAATAAGAATGATTATTCAGAAAAAATAGAAGTTTTGATAGAGAAGGAAAATATTTTAATAATCCTTCCAGAAATAGTCAACATAAAAGAGACGAATTTTATCCAAGAACAAATTAATCCAGTAAAACCTAAAGATGTCAAGCGTATTATCATTGACATGAGCAAGGTGGCATTTTTTGATAGTCTAGCTATAAGAGATTTATATGTTATATCGGGTCAATCGAATGACAAAAAACTTCAATTAATATTGTGGGGTATTAGTCCACAAGTTAGTAAGCTTTTAAATCCTAAAACGTTTCAGTATTATTTTATCGTAGACAATGAAACACTGACAACTCGCTCAAAAATTCGTTCAAGTTTGTCTTTAGAAAAATGGAGCTTCAAAAGTAAACTTTCTGAAAAACATGATCGTGTTTACCGAGACGAAAAAGTTAAAATGCTTAATGCGTATATTCATAATATTTCAATGCCAGAGGCATTAGTAACTATTAAGAAGGGCATTGTATTGACAGTTAATGTCGGACATCTTATGCAATTTCAAAGTAATCAAGAGTTCTTATCAGCTTACCATGCCGCTGATTATAGACTATGTGATAGTCAATTGATGGTTTATGCTTCAAAGTTTCTGGCAACCCCCCTGAAAGAGAAACTACAGGCAATTGATCTATTTCCAGCTTTTTGTAACTATCATAAAGATGACGAAGATATCCGAATCTTTCTATTGGGAACGGATTCAAGCGTAGCCCAAAAAGCCAAAACCCGAATTAATAGTAGAATATGCAGGCAAATTGTAGTAGCCGAATATTCTCCACCTTGGGGATTTGAAAATCATGAAGAAGAATGCCAGAAAATTATCCAACTGATTAATGATTCTAAGGCGACTGTTTTAGTTGTGGGAGCAAAAACTCCCAAGCAAGAGCTATTGATCAATCAACACTTTATAAATAAAAAAAAGGAAAAGTTGACAAATATCAAGATTATTATGAGTATCGGTCTAACCCTCGATTTTGAAGCGGGAAATATCCAAAGAGCGCCAAAGTGGGTGAGGCAGATTGGACTCGAATGGTTGTATCAATTATTCTCTGACCCAAAACGATTATGGAAAAGGTATCTCGTGGAGAATTTAATATTTTCATGGTTAATTTTAAAGCAAAAATTTAATTTGTACAAAGTACCGAGTGAATAAGCTAAATTTTATTGTACTCACTCTTCATCCTGACAGCAAGATCAAGACAGCCAAGCTCGGTTGGGGCTAAGGGGACTCATGGATAAAATTATTGAAAATAGACAATCACTCCTGATGCTAAGTTGTATTAACGTTGTCCAAGCAACCGAGCAGGGTAAACTTTATCAAACCTTTATTGATGGTCATCGGGGGTTTCATTTAAAATGGATTAAGCAGACTCGCCAATTGGCAAAAAAGTATTGTGTGAGACACCGAGGGATAGAGACAGTTGGCTCAATGGTCTGGCATAATAGACATGCCAGGAACTGTTGCTAAAGAAGGGTTTGGGTGCGGTACAGTCAACATGACAGAGGTCAACATGGAAATAGAACGGGATTCTGCACTTTCATCAAACGGCAAGGGCGATAGACTTGATCCGCCATTGTCCTCCGATTTTGCTGATGAGGTGACAGCGACTCCTCAACGTGGATTGAATTTGCGTCCCTTGTTGCGAACCGCGAAGCGCAAAGCTTGGCTGATTGCTGTTTTGACTACCCTAACTACCGCAGCTGCTTGGTATGTAAGTACCAAAGAACCCCCAATTTATGCAGGAAATTTTCGCCTATTAGTAGAACCCGTAACTAATGAAGAACGGGCAAGTGACCCTAGCGCCCTGGCTCGCACCAATGGAGTGCCAAGTGATAAAATGTTTAGTCTGGATTATCCGACTCAGATTGAAATATTAAAGGGAGTGGGTGTTCTCAAGCCAGTGGTCGAGGAAATTGAAACGGAATATCCGGGATTTAGTGTCGGGGCTTTAAGGCAAGGGTTAAATATTGAACAGATCACTGTCGGACAAGGTAGAGGCTCTGAAACCAAGATCCTGGAAGTGAGTTATCAAGGATATAATCCAAAACTGGTCGAGTTGGTTTTAGAGGAAACCGCCCAGAAATATTTAAAGTATAGCCTGGATGAACGCCAGAGCAGTATTGGCGAAGGGGTTAAATTTATCGATGAGCAACTGCCAAAATTGCAGGAGCGTGTCACTAATTTTCAGAAACAGATTCAGAGTATTCAAGAGCGGTATAACCTGATTGACCCCCAATCTAAAGGGGCAGAATTACTTGCCCAAGTCCGGGATATTGAAAACGAACAGATAGCCACCCAAAAAGAGCTACGGGAGTTGAGAACCCTCTCGACTAACTTGCGGCAACAATTAGGATTATCACCAGAGGAAGCCATTGCTTCATCTGCCTTAAGCCAAGACCCTCGTTATCAAGGGTTATTGGGGAAAATTCAGGAAGTTGAAAGTCAGATTGCCATTGAATCTGCCCGGTTTGGCCCGGATAACCCCAGGATGCAAGCCCTAGAGGAACAGCGACAGAATTTACTGGCACTGCTGAATCAAGAAGCCCAGCGGATTATTGGCGAGAACCTAAAAAGCACGACGAATAATTCTGATGTGATGACATTTCAGAATTCAGTTCGCATGGGGCTGATTCAGCAACTGGTGGAAGCGACGAACCAGATTCAACTCTTAGAAGAACGCACTCAGCAGTTAGCCCAGACGAGAGCTACATTCGCTCAACAAGCCGCTCAAATGCCTGAAGTTATCCGTCAGTATAGCGAACTCCAGCGGCAGTTGGAAGTGGCGACTCAGACGCTAAATCAACTTTTAAGGCAGCGGGAAACATTCCAAGTTGAGGAAGCGGGAAATAAACTGCCTTGGGAAATTCTGTCAGAACCGCAAATCGCCCGTGATGGAGCAGGGAATCCTTTGAATATGGCGGAATCCTCTGATAAACTGCTGTTGATGGGTGTGATGGGGGGAGTAGTCTTAGGTCTGGGGTTAGGGGTTCTCCAGGAAAAAATTAGAGATATTTTTTATAGCACAGAAGACCTTAAGGATGCGACGGATTTGCCGGTGTTGGGTGAAGTTCCGGCTTATCAAAATTGGAATCTGAGGCAGGATAAAGAGACTGGGGAGCAGAGTTATCCGGATGCGACGTTTCTGGAAGCCTTTGACTCTATTTATACCAGTATCCGGTTTCTGTTTTCTGACCGCCCGATTCGTTCCCTGAGTGTTACCTCTGCGGCGTTGGGGGATGGTAAATCCACGGTGGCGTTACACTTAGCGCAAACGGCAGCCCAAATGGGTCAACGGGTGCTGTTGGTGGATGCAAATTTGATGCACCCTCAGATTCATCAACAGTTGAATTTACCTAATGCCAAAGGGTTGAGTGACTTGCTGGCAGAGAATTTGATGCCTCATGATTTTATCCAGCGATCGCCGATTTCTGATAATCTGTTTGTATTAACCGCAGGTCAACCTCGCCCAAATCTGACGCGGCGGTTTGCCTCGGCGCAGATGCAGGAACTCATGGCGGAGTTTCAGACTAAATTTGATTTGGTGGTTTATGATACGCCAGAGTTCCCCAGTTGTATGGATATCAGTTATTTGGCAAGGCACACGGATGGGTTGTTGATGGTGACAGCAATTAAGAAAACCAAGAATTCGTTAGTTAAGCAAACTATCACGCAGTTAGATGCCTTTGGCTTGCCCACACTAGGGATTATCGCCAATCATATCAAACGTTCAGGATTTATGGGGTTACCGCCCGCGCCCCAGGATAATAGTTGGGAAAAAACCCCGGTTTCCGTCTCGTGATTGTATCGTAGAGACGTTCCGGTGGAACGTCTAGGGTCACCCATTGTAGGGGCGGGTTTAGGGAATCTGTAGGGGCGGGTTGAGGGACTAAATTCAGCTAGTCACCGATAACGGAACAACAAAACCCGCCCTCTCCACTGATAACTGATACCAAGTTGCAGTCTAAGGTAGAATCTGTCATGCTGAGCAGAACGCAGTGAAACGGAGTGACGCGAAGCATCTGTCCAGATTCTTCGCTTCGCTCAGAATGACATGATAGAAAGCAACTTGGTATGAACAGCAAAACCCGCCCTCCCCACCGATAAAGGAACAACAAAATCCGCCCTTAACAAATGACGAAGGACGAAGGACAAATGACCAATAACTAATAACCAATGACAGTTGCCTATTTAGTTAATCAATACCCCAAAGTTAGCCACAGCTTTATCAGACGGGAAATTCTGGGAGTAGAATCCTGTGGGATTCCCGTTGCTCGATTCGCTATCCGTTCCTGTGCGTCCGAGTTAGTTGACGAAGGGGACAAGTTAGAGCTGGAAAAGACACGGGTTGTATTAGATATTGGTATAGTAGGCTTACTCTTGAGCTTACTCCGGGTTGTCATAACCCGACCGATTCGGTTTCTGAGTGCATTAAAGCTAGCCATTCAGGTGGGTTGGGGATCAGAGCGAGGAGTTTTGCTTCATCTCGCTTATCTGGCAGAAGCCTGTGTGTTGCTAGGGTGGTTTGCTGAGGCAGACATTGCCCATGTTCACGCTCACTTTGGCACCAACTCTACGACTGTGCCAATGTTGTGTCACGTCTTGGGCGGACCACCCTATAGCTTTACGGTTCATGGACCGGAAGAATTTGATAAAGTAGGAGCAATCTCCTTAGCGGAAAAAATTAAGCGAGCAGCTTTTGTTGTGGCAGTTAGCAGCTTCGGCAAAAGTCAACTGTATCGCTGGTGTCCTTCAGAACAATGGTCGAAAATTCATATCGTTCATTGTGGGGTGGATGCAAAGTTTTTAACTCAGTCCCCTATCCCTGTGCCAGATTGTCCACATTTGGTGTGCATTGGGCGGTTAAGCGAACAGAAGGGACATCTGCTGTTGATAGAAGCAGCAGGTTTGTTAGCGGCAGAGGGCTTGTCCTTTAAAATTGTACTGGTTGGGGATGGGGAACTACGACCAGAAATTGAAAATAGAATCGCACAGCTAGGGTTAGAGGATAAGGTTGAGATTACCGGATGGCTGAGTAATGATCAGGTACAGCAACAGATTTTAGCAGCACGGGCTGTGGTACTCCCTAGTTTTGCCGAAGGCTTACCTGTGGTAATTATGGAGGCATTGGCTCTTTCTCGTCCCGTGATTAGTACCTATGTAGCAGGCATACCCGAACTGGTTGAGCCAGGAGTGTGTGGTTGGTTAGTTCCAGCAGGTTCAGTTAACGCTTTGGCTGAAGCAATGCGTACTGCCTTACAGCTTCCGGTAGAGAAGCTGGAACAGATGGGTAAGGCGGGGGCAGAACGAGTAGCGAAACAGCATGATGCAACGAAAGAGGCGGCAAAATTAGCAGAGCTATTTTAGCAGGTTTGTAGTAAGGGCTTTAGCCTTTAAACGTCACTCACCCCCAGACTCTATTACAGAGGGCGTATCGTTTGTAGTAAGGGCTTTAGCCTTTAAGGAAACAGGAGGATCTTATACAGATGTTTTATATTCAATCAATGTTGCCTGCTGACCCCGCCATCGGCTCAGCCAGTATTTCATCTGCCCAATCACTTGCGGAAACTTATACAATACACAAAAAAGAGCATACAATCCGGCGTGGGACGGCAAATCACCATAACTGCAGCGATACCGATACACTCGCCACATCAAAACAGGGTAACCCAAAAATAATAATAGACTCAGACCCGATGTAACCCAAGCCAAACTTAGAGCCGTCACAGGTAGAACAAATCCCCACATCCAACCGCTCAAATTTTCCCGAATCATATACCGTTCCGGGGGATCACCATGCATCGCCGCACCTTCTGCGACTGCCCAGCCCCCACGCATGGAGCGTTTCCACCATTGACTAAACTTGAGCATTGCGGCATCATGATAGGTCATATCGGCATCAATGCGGGCAATTTTCCAGCCCCGTTGACGCAGGCGGATACACATTTCCGGTTCTTCCCCACCAATGAGGGTTTCGTTGTAGCCGTTCACTTCCCGAATGGCGCTGACGCGGATTAAGGCATCCCCGCCACAGGCTTTGGCTTCACCCACAGGCGTGTTCCACTCCATGTCAGCGAGGCGGTTATAGATTGAGGCATCCGGGAATCGTTCCCGCCGTTGTCCACAAGCGATCGCTAATCTATCATCATTATCTAGGGTTTCGATGGCTTGTTCAATCCAGCCGGGGATAAATTCACAGTCGCCGTCGATAAACTGGACGTATTTGATATCGGGGAACTGTTCGACTAGGTATCTAAATCCCGTATTCCTTCCCCGCGCCATGGTAAACGGTAGGGACATATCCAGGTTGATCACCTGAACACCTAGAGATTTAGCCACTGCCACACTGCCATCCGTGGAACCGGAGTCCACGTATATAATTGGTGTATCTTGGGGAAGGAGTGCGATCGCGGACTTCAGGCAGCGAATTAGTCGTTCCCCTTCATTTCTGCCAATGGTGACTACCCCAATGCGGGTCATACTTCTTAACTTCAGTAGCTTTTCAATTGACTCAGTTAACTTCTATTCTAGAGGTGTAATATCAATTTCGGCACGACTCCTTTTCGTCAAAGATATATAGCTCCAGAAGGCTAAATGCAAATTATTCCGACTAAAATTCCAGACGTTGTAATTATAGAACCTCGCGTCTTTGGGGATGAGCGTGGTTTTTTCTTGGAAAGCTACAACCAGAAAGCGTTTACACAGAAAGCGAATATCGGCGCTACCTTTGTCCAAGATAATCATTCCCGTTCCGTCAAAAACGTTCTCCGGGGACTACATTATCAAATCCAGCAACCTCAGGGGAAGTTGGTACGGGCTATCGTGGGGACAATATTGGATGTGGCGGTGGATATTCGCCAAAGTTCTCCCACGTTTGGGCAATGGGTAAGCTGTCGGCTGAGTGCGGAAAATAAGCGACAGATTTGGATTCCTGGGGGGTTTGCCCATGGCTTTTTAGTCGTTTCTGAGGTAGCTGAAGTTTTATATAAAACAACGGATTATTATGCGCCGCAGCATGAACGGACGTTGCTGTGGAATGATCCCGATTTAGGCATTGATTGGGATTTGACCACAGAGCCGATCTTATCGGCAAAAGACCAAGCAGGGCAACCCTTGAAGACAGCGGAAGTTTATCCATGACGCGAATATTACTCACAGGTATGGCTGGACAACTGGGGAGTGAACTGCAACAAACCCTCGCCCCCCTGGGAGAGGTGATGGGGGTTGACCGTCACAGGTTGGATTTAACTCAACCGGATAAAATTCGCCAGGTTATCGGTAAATGTAAGCCTGATTTGATTGTTAATGCTGCAGCTTATACTGCCGTAGATAAAGCGGAAACCGAAACTGAACTGGCAAATGCGATCAATGGTACAGCTCCCACGATTATGGCAGAAGCCGCACAGCAGTTGGGGGCGGCGTTAATTCACGTTTCCACCGATTATATCTTCGACGGTAAAAAAAATACACCTTATACTGAAGACGATACTCCTGATCCAATCAATGCTTATGGTCAATCAAAGTTATGGGGAGAAGAGGGAGTGCTAAAACACTGCGATCGCGCCCTGATTCTCAGAACCGCTTGGGTTTATGGGGCGCAAGGGAAAGGCAACTTTGTTAAAACCATGTTAAGACTAGGAGCGGAACGTGACCAACTGCGAGTGGTTGTGGATCAAGTGGGGACACCAACTTGGACAGGGGATTTAGGAGGTGCGATCGCGCAGTTGGCTCAATCTCTCCAATCAGATACTCTGACGGGTATCTATCACTTTACTAATAGCGGTGTCACCAGTTGGTATGATTTTGCTGTGGCTATATTTGAGGAAGCTCTACAAATTGGCTTCCCGTTACAAGTCAAGCAGGTTGTACCAATTACCACGGCTGAATATCCCACACCAGCAGCGCGTCCAGCATACTCGGTACTGTCAAGTCAGAAGATATCAGCTGTATTAGGGAATCATCCTCCCCATTGGCGCACCGGGTTGCGGCGAATGCTTAAACAACTTTATGATCAGAAGCATTAAACCGCCTTGGGTTTAAAACTGAAAGCTAAAGTCAGCTAAAGCTGACTGGATAAAAATTATAGTCGTCTTTAGACGACTTAAGCTATAAGCCAAGAACTTGAGTTCTTGGCGGGTGTCGGGGAATTATTTAGCTCTCTCGGCGATAAGCCTCGCGCTGTACCCGTAGGGTCAGCGTCTGAGATGAATCGCCATTGAAAGAAAACTTGTTTTTATGTTTCCGGATAGTATTTGGCTGAGGTTGATATATAATTGCCATAGGGAGGTGATAGAAATTGAAGCGAAGTAAAGACACGTTTAAACTGAATTACCAGTATAGGATTGTGCCGGATAAGCAACAGTCAAAACAGCTAAAGGACTGGCTGTACAAGTTGTGCAGGATACACAATCTAATGCTGGAAGAACGGTTTAACTGGTGGGAGTGTAATCGCTCTCCAGTCAATGCTTGTCCAATTTTTATCACCCATTTGCCAGAACTCAAAGACCAACCAACATACTACAGTCAAAAACGCGCTACTCATTGGTCAAGAGAATTCCACAAGGACTTATACAAAGGGGTTCACTCTCAGGTAATACAGGAAGCGGTTAAGCGGGTAGAAGATGCGTTTAATCGGTTGATCAAAGGCGATTCAACCGGGAAGCGAAGCGGAAAACCGCGCTTCAAGTCAGTGAGGCGATACCGGACGTTTTCAATCCCGCAGTTGAAGCCGGAGTGCCTGAGTGTTACCGCTAATCCTCATCGGCGCAGAAACGGCGGCACACGGCGAGATATTGCTTATATCAGCCTGCCCAAGGTAGGTCAGATGAAACTAATCTACCATCGCCTCATCCCGGAAGGATTCACAATTAAGGCGGCACTGATATCGCGTCGTGCTGACGGATGGTACATAACCCTAACATTGGAAGACAAATCCGTCCCTAGTCTGAAGCCACCAGAGATAGAAGCAACAGAAGAAAACTCCTTGGGGTTGGATGTGGGCTTGGAAAAATTCTGGACGGCATCGGATGGAGAGATTGAGCCTATTCAACAACATTACCGCAAGTCCGAGGTGAAATTGGCAAAATTAGCTAACCGCAAAGAAGGGAAGCCGCATAAGTCGGCATCACGGCGGAAGCTAGCCAAAAAGATATCCAAGCATCACCAAAAGTTGCAACGGAAGCGGAAAAAATTCCATTATGAATCAGCTACACGACTGGTGAGCCGGGACGAGAAGGTGTTCTTTGTGGAGGACATCAAACCGGGAAACTTGTCCCGGAAAAACAAACCTAAACAGGATGAAAAAGGGAGGTATGTACCCAATGGGCAAAGCGCCAAGTCAGGTTTAAACAAATCAATAAATGATGCTGGCTGGAGTCAATTCTTGTCAATTCTCACTTACAAAGCTGCAAAAGCTGGTAAGTCGGTGGTGAAAGTAAAGCCTCATAACACAAGCCAGATATGTTCTTGTTGTGATCGCCTAGTTCAAAAAGATTTGTCAGTAAGAATTCACCACTGTTTATGTGGGTTAATCTTGGATAGAGACTGGAACGCGGCGATCAATATCAAGAGAGTTGGGCTGGGCATATTCCCAACTATAAAACGCCGGAAGCGCAATCGTAAGGCTGCGACGAAGGAAGCCTACACTGTACCCTGCGGGTACAGTGTAGGAGGATGTCACTTCCCAGCTATACTCCAGCCCATCTAAGCAAATCTTATGAAAGCACTGATTCTTTCCGGCGGAAAAGGAACGCGACTACGACCCCTAACATATACTGGAGCAAAACAACTCGTTCCGGTTGCCAACAAGCCAATTTTATGGTATGGGATTGAGGCAATTGTCGCCGCAGGGATTACCGATATAGGAATTATTATCAGTCCAGAAACCGGAGAGGAAGTTAAGAGCAAAACTGGAGATGGCGATCGCTTTGGGGCTAAGATTACTTATATCCGGCAAGATCAGCCGGCGGGGTTGGCACATGCGGTCAAGATTGCTCAACCGTTTCTTGGTGATTCGCCCTTTTTAATGTATCTGGGTGATAACCTGGTACAAAGTGACTTGAGCTTATTTGTCGAACGCTTTCACGAACGACAGCTAGATGCCTTAATCCTGCTGTGTACCGTCCCTAATCCCACCGCCTTTGGCGTGGCTAAGGTAGATGAAGAGGGGCGAGTCTTGCAGTTACTGGAAAAGCCCAAGGTTCCACCGTCGAATCTGGCATTGGTGGGGATTTATCTATTTTCTAACACAGTTCACTACGCGATCGCGAATATTCAACCCTCGGCTAGAGGGGAATTGGAAATCACCGATGCGATTCAATATCTAATTGACCAACCGAAGAAGGTGGAAGCCTTTCAGTTACAGGGCTGGTGGCTGGATACTGGGAAAAAAGATGACCTGTTAGAAGCCAACCGGGTTATTTTAGATACCTTGTTAGAAACCGCTGTTCAGGGTGAGGTTGATGAAAAGAGTCAGGTGATTGGGCGGGTCAAGATTGGTCAGGGTTCAAATGTGGTCAACTGTACAATTCGTGGACCGGTGACCATTGGCAGCAATTGCCATCTGGAAAATTGTTTTATTGGTCCCTATAGTAGTGTAGCTGACCAGGTTACGCTGGTTGATACCGATTTAGAGCATAGTGTAATTTTACAGGGGGCGAAGGTGATGGGGGTACAGCAGCGGATTGTGGACAGTGTGATTGGACAACGGGCGCAGTTGAGTGTAGCGCCACGGCGTCCCAAAGCGTTGCGGTTTATGATTGGCGATGATTCGCAAATAGAATTAGTTTGATAACCTTAGTCGCCCAAAAACTGGGGTGAACCTGTAGGGGCGACCTGACTTTTCACAAAGTCTAGAACCCTGATTCGGGGCGGGTTTAGTCACATCTGGGTGGAACCGAAAAGATAGTTGTAGAGACGTTGCATGCAACGTCTCTACAACTCACCTTGCACCACATACCGTAAAAAGTAAGGTAGGGGCGACCCGCTTGCACTAATTAACAACTCCAGCTACTTAATGGGTTCGGGTCGCCCTCTCCTCAACCCTCTGTGATAAAAAGTGTTTCCCAGACAAGGGTTAACAGTTGAGCTATTTATCCTCTAAAATTGGAAGAGTATAGGATAGACTGGCTACCCTACCCGACTGTAAGTGAATTGAGCTACAGCCTTCCATCATAAAGCTAACAGTGTGGTTATAAGCCAACCGACTTTCAGTATTCTATGTGTATTACTGCTCAAAGCAAATCCTGTTCATAAACAAAAGTCATCCGTAGGGGCGCACCGACCTGCATTGGTGTTAACTTAAGGTGAAAACTACTACTGACAAGGTTTTAATCTGTGTCTGCCTACTCCTCGACATTTTCCCCCTCATCCCCTAACCCCTTCCTTCTCCCACCCCCCTCGTTCCCCCCTACGAGGAGGGATGACAGAGGATGCGAGAGCTTTTTTTTGCATGGGAGAAGGGGAACCGGACTCTCTTGCTCCCCTCTCCCCGGCGTGGGAGAGGGGCTGGGGGTGAGGGGTTGAGCTTAAGTTGACACTGATGACCGACGTGCGCCCTTCCCCATCCCCGGCAATTCATGTAAATAGGCTCTAATCTAAAAAATATTTATACAGATGATTGACTATCTTTCCAAAGTTTTATATGTCCTAACAGGAAGCCGAAAAAGTCTTGTATTCCTCTTACTAATATTTATCTTCACCTCAATTCTCGAAGCCTTTGGTATTGGCTTAGTCGGGCCATTTTTCAGCCTAGCGTCCAATCCAGAATCGATTCAAAGTATTACCGTACTTGACTGGGCTTATCGAAAGTCAGGAGTTGAATCGCCTCAACAATTTATTCCCATCGTCGGATTTATAATTATTGCAATTTTTTGTATTCAATCCATATTCTATTTCCTTGCTCAAACCTATATCTATAGATACACACATCAACAAAAAAGCCGATTGATATCTCGGTTACTCAAAGCTTATTTAGATGCCCCCTATACATTTTACTTAAAACAAAATACAGCGAACATCATCAAAAATATTATTAGCGAAACGAATATGTTTACTCAGGGATGTTTGTTAGCCCTACTCCTCTTCATGACAAACGGCATTGTTGTCGGAGTTTTAGTGGGGTTAATGGCTTATAGCAGCCCCCTACTTCTAGTGATGATTTTGGCGATTTTAGTGCCGACATTTTTATTGTTCAATAAGTTGGGACATAGATTTAAACGGTGGGGGAAAACTCAATCGGAAACTCAGAGAGAAATGATTCGCACGATCAATCATGGTCTCGGCGGATTGAAAGAAACTAGGGTAATCGGGTGTGAAGTGTATTTCGAGAATCAAATAGACAGGCAAGCTCGTCAATATGCGAGGGCGGCTACTTTATCCCAAGCATCAAGTATATTACCGAACATTTTTATTAAAACCAGCTTAATTGTATTTGTCGTTCTCTTTGTTTCTCTGTTTCACATCTTTTTCACTGAGAGTGAGCAAGATTTGACTGCTGTAATGGGAGTATTTGCTGTGGCTGCAGTGCGCTTAATTCCAGCATCAAGTCAGTTCATTAGTTCAATGGCGCAAATGCGAACCTCTAGCCATGCGCTAGATATGCTCTACTTGGATCTCAAGGAGATAGAGAAACGAGAAGTCCACAATAGTTTAGAGAGTTTAACTGATTCAACAGCGAAAGGGTCAGTCAAACAGGGAAATCAAGGCGGTAAATCTCTGAGTTTCGCGAATCAAATCGAGCTGATTGATGTTACCTATCGTTATCCGGGGGCTTCAGAACTCTCGCTTGACCAGATTTCTTTTAAGATTAAGAAAGGGGAATCCATTGCCTTAATTGGTAAATCGGGAGCAGGAAAGACGACGTTAGTGGATGTGATATTAGGACTTTTAGAGCTAGAAAGTGGAGATATTAAAGTAGATGGTGTATCAATCTATGAGAATCTGCGCTCTTGGCAAAATCTGGTCGGCTATATTCCCCAGTCTATTTTTCTAACTGATGATACAATCGAACGGAATATTGCTTTTGGTGTGCCTGATGATCAAATTGATCAGGGACGATTGCATAAGGCAATCGCAGCCGCACAGCTTGAGGAATTGATTGAGCAGTTACCCGATGGGATCAAGACGGGGGTAGGTGAACGGGGAGTACGCTTATCAGGGGGACAACGCCAACGGATTGGTATTGCTAGGGCAATATATCATGAACGGGAGATTTTGGTACTGGACGAAGCGACGGCGGCATTGGATAATGAGACAGAGAGTCGGGTGACAGCAGCGATTAACGCTCTGGCAGGGACGAAAACCCTGATTGTGATTGCTCATCGGCTGTCTACGGTGGAAAACTGCGATCGGGTTTATGTTTTAGAAAAAGGAAAGGTGCTTAAATCGGGGAGTTATAAGGAGGTGGTATTAGAACAGTAAAATAGTTTAAGGGAATACATCATTTCAACGAACATCAGCCTAAACAAGGTGTTTTAAACTAATTCCTTATTATGGAAAAATTATAATGAAAGTTTTAGTTGCAATCGCTAACTACGGTACAAAGAACGATGTTTACCTTGAGCAGGTTTTAGATCAATACCGGGCTTTACCTTATGAGAAAGACATAGTAGTACACACAAATATTCATAAGGATTTGGGAACCGAAGTAAAGGTTGTTGTCGGGTTGCCAACACCAGATCCTCGCTCATTGCCTTATGCTCACCGCCGTCTATTTACAGAATGCGCTGACGAGTACGATCTATTTATCTATACAGAAGATGATACCCTACTAACCTCAGATCACATAGAAGCATTCCTAGAGGCGACTCAATATTTGCCAGACAACCATGTTGCAGGTTTTTTTCGGTATGAACTTACACAAGACAACAGGGTTGATATATCGACCATCCATGCCGCATTTCATTGGTGGCCCGATTCAGTAAAAAACTTTGGTTCCTACACATTTGCTGAGTTTAGCAATAAGCATTCGGCTTTATACCTGTTGACTCGTTCCCAGTTACGTATTGCGATTGACTCTGGCGCTTACTCTTTGACACCCCAGCGATCGCGGTATTATGTTATGGCAAGTGCTGCCTCTAACCCATTTCTCTACTGTGGTCTGACTAAGGTGATGTGTCTTACCCAATTAGACCGATTTTTGCTGCATCATTTACCCAACAAATATTTAGGAACATTCGGTCTTCCGAAAGAAGAAGTTGACGTTCAAGTCAAAACCTTAATAGAAGTGGCATCGGGAAGCCTATCCCAATCTCGCCTGTTTGAAACAGAGACTAAACTATTAAATTGGAGTTTTGACAAATTTTACTACGCTCCCTGTGACTCAGAACTATTACAGGCAGTGGACTCTGGACATAAAGATGTCCTCTCAATTGGATGCGGTTCAGGAAATACTGAAGTAGCATTGCTCCAGAAAGGTCATCAAGTGACAGCAATACCCTTAGATGCAGTCATTGCGGCAACGGCGAGTCGCAAAGGGATCAAAACAGTGGAACCCGACTTTAATTCAGCACTCAACACTCTATCCGGACGACAATTTGACTGTATTATTTTTGATGATGTATTACCACATCTACAGGAACCTATACCTATCTTGACCCGCTTTGCTAATCTTTTAAAAGAGAACGGTGAAATAATTGCCACCTTCTTGAATGCAAAGTGCCGTCAATTCAGTTCTGAAACGTTTGCTCCCTTTGATATAGAAGCAGGTGGTGAGCCTGATTTTGAAACTTTGGGGATACATTTAAGCAACGAAGCTATGGTACGTTCTTGGTTACATCAGTCAGGATTGGAGGTGAAGCGTGTTTCTTACTCTATCCCTCAAAATCGTCGAATGCAGATGTTCAACGGGTTATCATTAGGTTTATTTGCGAGTAAACTGGCTCCACGTTTCCTCGTTTTTGCACAGCGGCAGCAAGGATGAAATTTGTCTAGTTCATTACATTATCATTACATTATTATATGATGCCCCCAGAATAGAGAACTGAATTTATATAAATAGGATCGTCATTGACTGGTAAACAAGATTGGTTGTTTGTAATCTTATCCATCTTAATTCATCTAAACAAAAATGAAGAATAAATCCCCAAAAATATGGTTAATGGGAGCCTCCCTGGAAACCCCAAATATGGGAGTGAACGCTCTCAGTGAAGCAAGTCTAAAGTGTATATTCACGCAATGGCATGATGCAGAAGTAATTCTGCGGACGGTTGTAGACGAATCTGATCAGAAAATAACCATTGGTGGGCGAGACATTTGGATTAAAAATAGAGCCTTGTGGACAGGTATCAATCTGTCAAAACCGAATAATGTATATGTACTGATTATTTATGCTCTGCTTTTAAAACTCCTACCGTTCAAAGGATTTCAGCAATTCCTTGAAAGGACAAATCTCTATTTCAAGGAATTAATGGAAGCCGACCTAGTGGCTGATATTACCTATGGCGATAGCTTTAGTGATCTTTATGGAATGTCACGTTTTAGGTCGGATGCTTTCCTGAAAATATTGGTTATTCTGTGTCAAAAAAAATTAATTTTACTTCCCCAAACCTATGGACCATTTAAAAGCCCTGTGGCTAAGGCGCTAGTCAAATACATTCTCAAGCAAGCTACTCTAATTTATAGTCGAGACAAAAATGGCGTTGAATATACAAAAGAACTGCTAGGGTCAGCAGCTGAAAACAAGTCAATTATTTATATACCTGATGTTGCTTTTGTTCTGGAACCCGATAAACCAGATGTTCCTATAATTAAGCAACTGGAAAAGTTAAAGGAACAAGGAAAAGTCATAATAGGCCTGAATATTAGTGGCATTCTCTATAATGGAGGACAAAAAGCGGATCAGCAATTTGGACTCAAGGGCAATTACCGGGAACTACCGGGCAAAATCATTAAATACTTTATGGAACAAAAGGATACCATTGTTATATTAGTGTCCCATGTTTATGGAGAAGATAACCAGGCATGTCAAACTGTATATGACCAAATATCAGGGGACTATCCAGAACGAGTTCTACTGGTAGAAGATAAATTAAATCATAAGCAAGTTAAATATCTCATTGGTTGTTGTGACTTCTTTTTAGGCTCACGGATGCATTCCTGTATCGCAGCAATTTCCCAGTGCGTTCCCGCAATTGGTCTAGCCTACAGTGGTAAATTTATCGGTGTGTTTGAATCTGCTGGTGTGGGAAACTACGTCGTAGATTTAAGAACCGAGGATGAGCAGAAAATTTTGAGTCAAGTGGAAAAGAAATTTGGCAACCGTCAAGAGGCCGCAGCCACCTTGAGGGCTACAATTCCCCAGATTCAGAAACAAGTTATACAACTTTTTGAGGGAGTGGATAAGACATTAAACAAAAGTAATTCATAAAGCTCCAGATTCAAGAAGTAATTCCTACTGTTGGCAACTTGAATCAGAGAGAGACTGGATCACAGATATCCTAATAAAGTGGTTAGAGTCTCGAAAGTTCAAATGAAACTTACGGAAAACCCCGCCTATGACTCCTCAAGCTCAACTGGCAATGCTTGCCTGGATACCAGTCATGTTGTACCTGTTTGCTCGATTTCCGGTACAGAAGGCAGTGGTTATTGGGTTCGTGGGTGCTTGGCTATTTCTGCCCCAGAAAGCAGGATTTTCGTTTCCCGGTTTCCCGGACTATAACCGGATATCGGCAGCAAGCTATGGTATTTTGCTAGCGACTTGTATCTTCGATGTGGGGCGCTTCCATTCCTTTAAACTCCGTTGGCTTGACCTGCCAATGCTAATCTGGTGTGTATGTCCAATAGCTTCATCCATGAGTAATGGTTTGGGTTTTTATGACGGTTTCTCCAGCGCACTTAGTCAAACAGTGCAGTGGGGATTTCCTTATTTTTTGGGGCGAATTTATTTCAATGATCTGAAAGGATTACGTCTGTTAGCGCTTGGCATATTCCTGGGTGGCATAATTTATGTGCCTTTATGCCTGTTTGAAGTTCGCATGAGCCCCCAATTGCACAGTATGGTTTATGGTTACTTTCCTCATAGTTTCGCTCAAACAATGCGTTATGGCGGATTTAGACCACAAGTGTTTATGCAGCATGGTTTAGCTGTGGGTGTGTGGATGATGGCAGCTACCCTCGTTGGCATTTGGCTGTGGCAAGCTGGGGTAATTAAACAAGTCTGGGGAATATCTATGAGTTGGTTAGTTCCTGTATTACTGATTACCTTTATACTCTGTAAATCCACAGGGGCATGGTTTCTGTGCGCCTTTGGACTGATTATCCTCTTGGTTGCCCGCCAACTCGGCACAGCCCTGCCGTTGTTACTCTTGATTGGAGGTATCTTTTTTTACCCCTACTATGTAGCAACTGGGCAGTTTACTCAGCCACAGCAGGATCAGATTATTTCCGTTATGACTGAAATAACCAATGAAGATAGAGCATCATCTTTAAAAGCTCGATTTGATAATGAACAGATTTTTGGAGAGAAGGCAAGGCAGCAGATAATTTTTGGCTGGGGCGGATGGGGGCGAAGCTGGGTATATCTAGAAAATTGGGCAGGAGAGCCTGTAGCAGCTGCCTTGCCGGACAGCTTGTGGATTATTGTATTCGGTACTAATGGGTTAGTCGGTTTATTTAGTTTCATCCCTGCCCTATGCCTACCGATATTAATCTTTTGCTGGCGTTATCCGGCTCGTTTATGGTTTAATCCCAGAGTTGCACCAGCGGCGGTTGTGGCGGTTGTGGTGACGTTGTATATGGCAGATAATCTTACTAATGATATGTTTAATCCAGTCTTTCCCCTTGCCAGTGGGGGAATCGCTGGGGTGGTATTGCAAGAAACACAAACGAGGAACGTGAAGCGTCGCCTATTGACCACAAAGCATTCCCTGGCTCAAAGGAGGTAATCTTGGTCTAAGTCGTTATTATCATAAAATAAAAAGAAATTAGCCGCTATGACAATTATTGGAGTTATAGCATTTTTAGTTGAGATGTAAACAAGCAACCCTTGCTAAGTAAGGCTTTCAGGGCTTCGGCTGTACACGAATCAAATAAAAACACTATATATAATAGCAGTGATGATGAAACAAAAAGGAATGCTACTAGTTTTGCCGGTTCCTTTTCGAGCCAAAGGGAACCAATTATTTTTTGAATTTCAGGCTTGCCATGGCTTGGAACAGTGGGCTGATAATTTCGAGTTTGTCGTTGTTGTAGCACCTCTCATTCCGGAGTCATTAGCCGAACAGAACACAACAATGGTTTGGCGTGACACGGCAACTTTATCTGAACCTAAGCGATTTGAACTGGTGCCATTGCCATGGGCTTACTCGTTACCAAAATTCTTATCTTGTTATCGTTCTGGGCGTAAATCTTTAGCAGAATTGATCTCCCGTTGCCATTACCTTCAATTTGTCATCGGCGGGTTGATTGGTGACTGGGCTGCAGTTGCGGCGTTGGAGGCTAAAAAACAGGGTAGGGCTTATGCCATCCACACTGATCGTGTTGAATATGAAATTATGCTTGAAGTAAGTAAGAAAGCCAAACTACCAGCCCAAATAAAGGCAAAATTATTGGCATCTTTAATGTTTAGCTACCACAAGTGGATTATTAAAAACTGTGCCCTTGGATTATGGCAAGGTGGCGATTGCTATGCAGCCTATGCTTCTTTCTGCGATAACAGTCATTTGATTTACGACATCCACCTGAAAGCTTCAGACAATATCAATGATAGAGAGTTAGGTGAAAAAGTGGAGCTTGTTGCTAATGAGCCGATAATTCGCATCTGTTATGCAGGACGTATAGATCCGATGAAAGCTCCGCTAGACTGGGTTCAGGCAATAGGCATGGCTCGGCAATTGGGGGTGAACCTACATGCTACTTGGATCGGTGACGGGAAATTATTGGATGAAATGAAAGCATTGATTGGTCATCTGGGTCTGAATTCTTGTATTGAGCTGGTCGGATTTGAGCCAGATCGAGATAAACTGCTCAAGCGGATAAGAGAATCTCACCTGATGCTCTTTACCCATGTTACTCAGGAATCTCCTCGCTGCCTAATTGAATCATTAGTTTGCGGAACACCAATTATTGGCTATCAAAGCAAGTATTCTGAGGAACTCATTAAAGAGTATGGTGGTGGTATATTAGTGCCGATGAAAAACTGGAAACAACTCGGCGAGCTTTTAAACACTTTGTTTAAAAAACGGCATCAGTTGTCGAAGCTAATAAAAGAGGCAGCTATAAACGGTCGCAGATTCAATGATGAGGTAGTTTTTCGCGAGCGTAGTGAGTTGATCAAGAAATATCTAGATTAATGTAAACAACAGAAGGATTAAAGAATCAATTGAATTTTAAAAAGTTACAATTTTCCAGGTAAGGAGGTGTGTGAATTTAGGACAACAAACATTAATGAATTTATCATATTTTCGGTATACTATTGAGTTAATTGCAAGGTATAAAAAATGAAACGATTAAGCCCTAGTATAAAAGTAAAAGAGTCAAAAATTTTTACTTATCCAACGCGATTAGTAACCTTTTTGCAACCCGAAATTATGACACATCATCTGCCAGCATACCAATGTGACAGCAAGGAAATAGAATTAACGGTTCACCACGGCTCTACAGCCGATATTGGAGTAAAAATGGGAGGAAGACTATATAAAAAAATATACAGAAAACTTGCACCAGAACTTAAAATAGACGAGGAGTATATCCATGATACCCGATATGAGGTAGATGGCAATATGGCTCACGTCTTGACTCATATATTGCCAAAACTATTAATTACTCGTGACGTATACCCTAAAACAACAGTAATTTTGGGTCAATCAATTGGGGATAGGAGACCTTCTATAGGTAAACAAATCTATGAAAGTATGGGGTTTTCGGTTATTTGTACAAACAAAAAAGTTTACGGAAAGCATATATTGATAAACGTATTGAGCAATGGTAATAATCTTAATGGCTTTCAAAGTTGTCTAGGATTATATGAAGATATTTTTAACAAGTTGGATATTCAGGGTTATACATCCGAAACTCCTGATCGAGTATTTATATCACGAAAAAAAACAAGAAATTTAATTAATGAACATGAAGTTGAACATACTTTAAAACAATACAAATTCAAAAAATTCTACTTTGAAGACTTGTCAATTAGTGAACAATTGTCAATAGCTAGAAATGCAAAAGTGGTAGTAGGTCTACATGGAGCCGCCATATCTACTCTTATCTTTAATCGTAATCAGGTAAAGGTTATAGAATTATTTAACCCAGGTTTTATACCACAAAGTTTTCGGAAGATGATTAATGCCGTGGGAGGAACATGGTGCGGAGTTACCGGTCAGATGAGTGATAGCGTGTTCAAAGACCTTAACCTCAAGCCATTTCAAGCAAGAAAATATTCTTTATCACCCACAATAATTGACACATCTTCTCTACGCATGGCATTAGAATATCTAAATGTAGACTAAACCACTCGCGCCCAAAGCTATTCAGTGTATCACTCTTCTGTCACTCTAGGAAAAACAAATTGTTGAGGCGGCAATAAATGGCATTACACAAACTTATTGGAAGACCGATTCAGTTTGCTTGGAGAGCTATTCAGCACAAACGCGAACTTCGGTACTTCTTTACCTATATCCACAAAGGATCGAGGCTGTTTCCGGATAGTGTTCCGGATGACAAATCTTGTTCTTGATCGCCAGTTTATTATGTCTAATCTCACTCAAACCCATTCTCGCTATGCTGATCATCTGTTGATCGTTATCCTTAACTACCGTACCCCCACTATGACGATTGACTGTCTCCGTTCCCTAGTCGGAGAAATCCAATCCCTACCCGGTACTCGCGTTGTTGTAACCGATAACGCCTCTGGCGACGGGTCAGTTGAGCAAATCAGCACCGCCATAGAAACCGAAGGTTGGGGTGACTGGGCATCGGTTATGCCATTGGATCACAACGGCGGTTACGCTTTCGGCAACAACGCGGGAATTCGTCCAGCCCTGGAGTCAACCAATCTCCCTGCCTACATCCTACTCCTCAACCCCGACACGATCGCACGCCCCAATGCCATAAAAATCCTAGTAGACTTCATGAACGACCATCCCGATGTGGGAATTGCCGGAAGTCGCTTAGAAGATCCCGATGGCACACCCCAACGTTCGGCATTTCGCTTTCATACAGCATTTAGTGAACTCGATAACGGGCTGCGTCTGGGTATAGTCTCAAAACTCCTCGAACAATGGGTTGTTGCTCCTCCCGTTCCCGAAGCTCCCTGCCAAACTGACTGGGTAGCCGGTGCCAGCATGATTGTCCGCCGCGAAGTTTTTGAACAGGTAGGCTTACTCGATGAAGACTACTTCATGTACTACGAAGAAATGGACTTTTGCCTACAAGCAAAAAGAGTGGGTTGGAGTTGTTGGTATGTTCCCGAAAGTCGGGTTGTCCACCTAGTTGGACAAAGTTCTGGCGTTACTGATACCAAACGCCCCCCCAAACGCCGCCCCCAGTACTGGTTTGATTCTCGGCGACGGTATTTTATCAAAAACTACGGTTGGCTGTACGCCTTCATCGCTGACTTCCTTTGGGCTTCAGGGTTTACCTTGTGGCGCTTGCGTCGGGTAATTCAACATAAACCTGATACTGATCCGCCCCAACTCCTAGGAGATTTTCTCCGCAATAGCGTATTCCTCAAAGGCGGTGTATCATAGTGATAAAACTATTGTCGTGTTTAAATCAACTTCAGCCATGGCGATTGGAAATCGCGGCTAGACAAACAAAGTCCGCCTACGCGGACTAATACTGAAAAACTAGAGGGAGCATTCCAATTTTGCGCGTTAGCTCTTTTTCTAGGGCTGAAACCATTGAAATATCGTTGCTTTGGGGAATGGTGTTTCCAAAATGGGATGCTCCAAAACTAGAGATGTGGAAACCCGCGCAGGCGGGTTTAGTTTGTGTAGCTGCGGTTTCAACCGCCCAGTTAACCAGAAAAACTATGGTCACGCAACCAGAGATACAAACCATCGCCGAAGAATCAGTACCTAAGCAACTCGGACTCTGGCAACAAATCAAAGAAGACTGGATTGCTCATGATCTCGACTGGACTCGACCAGGATTCCGCGCCGTTGCGATTCAGCGCTTTGGCGTCTGGCGAATGCAAATTCAACCCAAACTCTTACGAGCGCCGTTTAGTCTTCTCTACCGAGCATTGTATCGCAAAATCCGTAATACCTACGGCATAGAATTACCCTATAGCGTTCAACTGGGTCGTCGTGTGATCATCGAACATCAACATGGGATTGTGATTCACGGCGATTGTACCATTGGTGATGATTGTATTATCCGTCAAGGCGTTACCCTGGGCAATCGCTACGTGGATCATCCATTTGATGCCCCAAAATTAGGGCATCGAGTTAACGTTGGTGCTGGGGCGAAAATCTTTGGTAACGTGACTATCGGCGATAACGCCAATATCGGTGCCAACGCTGTCGTCCTTTGTGACGTACCCGCAGGGGCGACAGCCGTGGGTGTACCTGCTAAGATCATAAAATCCCGAAACACTCAGGACAATGGTTAAATCCGTCAAGGTTCCCAACATTTCTGCCACAGAACCCGACTGGAGTCGCGAACAACTGCGCCGGTGGTGGGACCCTAGCCGCCAACTGCTCAAATCTATCCGCAATTATCAAAAGTGGCAGGCAAACGAAGGAATTGTGGGCAGATTTTTAGGTCCGGTTAACGTCCTCCAGCATCGCTTCTGGAGCGTGATCACTGGTGCCGACATCCCCCTAACGTGCCAGATTGGTGGAGGATTACTTCTTACCCATCCCAATGGTGTGATTATTCATCCTAATGCGGTCATTGGACCGAATTGCCTCATTCTCCAACAGGTAACAATAGTAGCAAATGTTAAAATAGGAGGTCATGTTGACATTGGTGCGGGAGCAAAAATCATTCGTCCTGTCAGTATCGGTGATCATGCTAAGATTGGTGCTAACGCCGTCGTACTCAATGACGTACCTGTAGGAGCAACAGCCGTTGGTGTACCTGCAAAAATTAAGCTGTCATGCATTTAAATAAGAGTAAAACTTATTTGACTCATAACTGATTCAGTTAGATTAGGTTCAACCTAAATCTACATTACCATTAGGAATAAAAACATCCAGCATCACTCCAGCAGAAAAGTCTAATTAATTTAATCGTCCTTTAATTTTTAACCTTATATCTATTATCTATGGCTATTGAGCATATAAACCAGGTGGAACACAATATATATGAAAAACAACCCGTGATCGGGATTGTTTCTGTCAACTCAATAGATTTTGTTAAAACGGTATTTGATTGTTTCAACCACGATAAAATCGCGGTGTTTTTGAGTGATAAAACAGATCAATACAAAATTCAGGTAACTGGAGCAACCCAGATAATTGAACCTAAGTCAGAATTTGGCTGGTGTGATATCAAGTTTACGCCAAAGCCTAAACAGTCCGTTGCTCAGATTTCTTTCACATCCGGCACAACGGGAAAACCAAAAGGTGTACTGCTTACCCACCGCGCTCTAAATGATGTTGTCGAGCGCCTGAATGAAATTATGGAAATCGACTCCAGTATTAAAGAATATGTTGGGGTTCCGGTAAATTACTCATTTGGTTTTGGTCGATGCAGAGCTGTGGCGACTGCTGGCGGTCAGTTTTATATCCCCGAAAATGGCTTTAACCCCTTAGAAATACGAGATATGTTGATCAAAGGCTCCATAAACGCCATTTCAGCAGTTCCCAGTTTGTGGCGTACAATGTTCCAATGTCAAGAGATTTTTGGAGATGAAACTGCTGCTGTCAAATGGATTGAGATTGGCAGCCAGTACATGAGCCGAGCCGAGAAAGAACAGTTACGCCAACTATTTCCCCAAGCAACAATTGTTCAGCACTATGGTCTGACAGAAGCATCTCGAAGCACATTTCTGAGGGTCGATAAAACCCAAGGTGAACATCTTGAATCTGTGGGTAAAGCTTACGGAAAAACTGAAATTAAACTATCTGCTGACAACAAAATCACGATTAAAGGACCTCATGTTGCCGAAACGCTGCTGATTGCTGGTCAAGTCAAGAAAAACATTGATGCCGATGGATGGCATGAAACAAATGATTTGGGTGCGATTAAAGATGGCTATATCTATTATTTAGGTCGCTCGGATGACCTGATCAATTGTGGTGGCATAAAGGTATCTCCCGACAACATTGAAAAATGCATCAGAGAGACTCTCAATATTCAATCAGGTATTGCGGTGGCTAGAGTCGAAGACTCTGTGAGGGGAGATGCGATTCTAGTGGGTATTCTAAAAAGCGCAGGTTTAGATCAACAAACCATCAAAGATGCTGCAGTACAAGCGGCAGCCAAGCAGAAAATTCAAAGTGCAGACGCCGTAAAAATCATGGAGTTTGCTGAGTTTCCCACCACCGCCACTGGCAAAATCCAAAGACGCAAGCTTACACAACTTTATGCGGCACAAATGGAAGCCCTGCAAGCAGCAAAGCTGGCACAAGTAGCAGAACAGGCTGACCCAGGACAAGGTGAACAACTGCTTTCAGAACGCGAGAAAGAAATTATTGCAGCATGGAAAGGTGTTTTGGGTGTAGAGTATATTGATGCAGATAGCAACTTTTTTGAAATTGGTGGAGATTCGCTGACTGCCATCTCTGTAATGGTCAAAATGGAAAAGCTTGGCATCTCGCCAGAAATCGCCAGAGGTATGTTACAGGGATTATCGGTCAGGGAACTTGCTAAGCGTATAGAAACTTCAAAAGACAACAGCCAGAAAACATCGCACACGATATCCAACGAGTACACACGAACAAGCATGAACATTAACATCGTTCGTGGTTTGTTAGTTCTCTGTGTTATATGTGGACACTGGTCGGATGGTTTCTTTGGTATGCTTCCCGGCCTTATCGGAACCGCAATGAAACCATTGCTAGCCAATATATTTGCGGCAGGAACTCCTGGATTTGTGATCATCTACGGGGTATCTGCGGGTTATTCGATGTTTAGCATTTTTAACACTGATCCAAGTCGTCTAAGAAAAATCCTCTATACCACCTTGAGATTATTGGCAGGGGGAATTTTAGTTCTCGCACTAATGATCTTTGCCAATAAGCTTGTTGATGGGGAAGTCAAAACTTTAACCGATTTCACTAACTCATTCTATTCCGTTCTAACATACTATTTACTAATCACCGCAACCCTACCACTTTGGTTTAAGGCTATCTCTAATAAAAATCCAGCCGCGAAAGCAATATTCCTCAGTATTATTCTTTATTGCTCTCACTATTACTTTTTTGATCCTATAGGCGTATATGAAACTCATGGATTTATAGAACTTGCTAAACTTATGATTAGCGCTAAATATAGTTACTTTAATTTAACCGCAGGGACGCTTAGTGGGATCGCAATAGGCATAATAATACGTCAACAGGTTGAAAAAGGAAAAAGAGGTATACCGAGAAGTTTTACTTGGGTAAGTGCCGCTGCGATTGCAGCAGGATTTGTAGTTTGTTCACAGGTAGGAATGTCTGAAATGTGGCTGGTTTGGCCTCGCCCAATCTATCTATGGACATGGCTTTTTTATATAGGTTTGGTACTTATAGTCCTTATAAAAACAAATACTGTTTTAGTATATTATAATCAATTCAATTCTGGCGTAAAGTTAATTTTGCAATCATTATCAAGCATAGGGATTTTAGCCTTTCCATTATTTATAACCCATTCAATGCTTCTCCCTTTAAGAAATATTATGGTTGCATTTGGTTTAGCCAGTAATGTCTCACTTTTATTAGCAATGTCTTTATTCTTAGCGACATTTGCATTTTTGTTTAAAAAAGTTCATAGCGTAAATTTTAGCTGGTAGGAAGTTAAAGCGCTTCTCTATTAATTTTTGGGAATTAAACAGTTGATATTTATTGCCCCCTTACCGAATCCCCAAAGTTCCAGACACAGCGAGGTTTCCAGGTCATGTTTACCAATCCGCCATGGCTTCTTATCCTAGAAATAATCATACTCGCGATCGCACTCTCCCTTCTCGTCCCCATCGGGATATTGTTCATTGAGTGTTTCGCCGCCCTCTTACCACCGCGTCAACCACCAGCAGTCGCCCCAGACTCCCATCCCCACGTAACCATGTTAATTCCCGCCCACAACGAAGCCTCTGGAATTAGCACGACCCTAAAAACAATAATACCCCAGCTAACGGATCAAGACCGACTGGTGGTTATTGCCGATAATTGTACCGATGAAACCGCCGCGATCGCACGTCATTTAGGCGCAACAGTAATCGAACGCCAAGATACAGAACATCAAGGTAAAGGATTTGCCCTAGACTACGGCATAAAGTACCTTGCCACCGACCCACCCGATATCGTGGTACTCGTAGATGCTGACTGTATCGTACATGAAGGCGCGATCGCGAAACTCGCTCAACGTGCCAACACGTCCAAAAGACCCACCCAAGCGATTTACCTGTTAGAACAACCCCCCAACCCTACACCCAAGGATACCATTTCCGCCCTATCGGTTCGGGTGAAAAACTTAGTCCGTCCCCGTGGACTAAATCGCCTAGGATTCCCCTGCTTATTAATGGGAACAGGGATGGCGTTTCCTTGGTCAGTCATCCACCAAGCGCCCCTGGCGAGTAATAATATAGTCGAGGATATGCAGCTTGGCATCGATTTAGCCATCGCTGGACATTCTCCCCTATTTTGTTTAGACGCTAGAGTCATCGGGTGTCTCCCCCAGCAGCAGGAAGCCGCCAAAACTCAACGCACCCGATGGGAACATGGACATTTACAAACCTTACTCACCCAAGTTCCGCGACTCCTTGGTCAGTCTGTGATTCAGCGACGGGTTGACTTGTTCGCGATCGCTCTTGATTTAGTTGTACCACCCCTTTCTCTATTAGTCATGATTTGGGTAGCGGCTATGGGGGGAACGTTACTAGCAGCAGTTGTGGGAATATCCTGGATACCAGCGATTTTTGTCGGGTTAGAAGGAGTATTAATTCTACTATCAATTATTGGCGCATGGGCTAAGTTTTGCCGTGAGGATATACCAGCACAGACCCTTTTGACTGTACCCTTTTATATTTTGTGGAAGATTCCCCTGTATTTTGCGTTTCTCGTGAAGCCGGAAAATAAGTGGATTCGCACAGAACGAGACGCAGTGGATGTTCCAGAATCTTGATGGTTTCTAAATCTACCATTGTAGAGACGTTGCATGCAACGTCTCTACAAGGTGTGGGGAATTCCCCTCACTCAACGCTTCTACTTACTGATGAAGACAGGGATAGCGTTTCCCTGATCCGTTATTCGCCAAGCGCTCCTAGCAAGTAATAATATAGTGAAGGTATAGGGGAAAAATCAATGAATGTGTCTTTAACTCCAGAACTAGAACAGTTTATTCAACGTCAGGTTAATACGGGAAAATACAATTCACCAGAGGAAGTAATTATTAGAGGTATTCAGTTATTAGCTATTGTGGAACGTTTCTATCAAGGAAGCGTTGAAGTATTACAACCAACAAAATCAAAAACGGAATGGATGCCTGGTTTTTTTGAAGAAGTGATTGGAGGTTGGGTAGGAGAACCGCTAGTCCGCGAACCGCAAGGAGAGTATGAGACGAGGGAGACGCTATTTTGACCTACCGGCTTGATACGAATGTTTGTATTCGCTTGTTAAATAATACGAGTCCAGCGGTTACGAAGCGCCTATCAGCGGAAAAACCAGAAACCATTTATTTGTGTACTGTCGTACAGATTGAGCTAGTTTACGGAGCCTATCGCAGCAGTAATCCTGAACGAAATTTAGTGACACTAGAACGATTTTTCATTCAATTTTCAATTTTACCTTTAGATGAAAAATCTGCCCAAGTTGCCGGAAACATTCGCGCACACTTAGCGGCTTTGGGTACACCGATTAGTCCCTATGATGTACAAATTGCAGCTATTGCACTAGCGAATGGTTTAATCTTGGTAACACACAATACGGGCGAATTCAGTCGGGTGAATGGACTAGGAATTGAGGATTGGGAAGGGGTGGGGTGAAAATAATCCAAGAGACGCGCCATGGCGCGTCTCTACAATGTGTGGGGAATTCCCCTAACTCAACGCTTCCAGATAATCCCGCACCCGATTCCGCCGCTTGGGTTGGCGCAATTTCTGCAACGCCTTCGCCTCAATTTGCCGTACCCGTTCGCGAGACAGTTCCAGCGCCCGCCCAATCTCAGCTAAGGAATAGGGATGTCCATCGCCTAAACCAAAGCGCATACAAATCACATCCCGTTCGCGACTGGTCAAATCAGCTAGGAGTTGCTGTAAATCCCGCTGTAAAGCCTCGCGCATCAACACGTCTTCTGGGGAGGTTTCCTCTGTTTCGAGTAAATCTCCTAGTTCTGTATCCTTCTCCTTCCCGACTTTAATCTCCAAGGAAACCGATCGCGGAACTCGCATCAGCACTTCCCGTACCTGCGGCGCATCCATTTCCAACTCTTTGGCGATATCCTCAATCGTGGCGGTACGTCCTCGTTCCTGAGAAATCTTCCGCTGGGCTTTCTTAATCTTATTCAGCTTTTCGGTAATATGAACCGGTAAGCGAATTGTCCGACTTTGAGTCGCGATCGCACGAGTAATTCCCTGACGAATCCACCAATAGGCATAGGTACTAAACCGATACCCCTTAGTCGGATCAAACTTCTCAACTGCCCGTTCTAATCCTAAGGTTCCTTCCTGAATCAAATCTAGCAGTTCTAAACCGCGATTTTGATACTTCTTCGCCACCGACACCACCAGGCGCAGGTTAGCTTTAATCATGTGTTCCTTCGCCTGCAACCCTTGGGCTTGAACCTGTTCCAGTTCCTTAACCGTCAGTTCCGCTAAATCCGCCCAGCGCCGTTTCCCCGCCACCAGACTTGGCTTCAGGGTAGCCACATCCACCCCAGCAGTTGTCGCCCAGCGTTCTAAGGAGGGGCGATGTCCTAATTGAGAGGCTAAACGGTCATGGGTTTCGATTAAATGAACGAAATGCTCAATAACTGGCTCCTCTGGTGTGGCGAACTTGACGCGCAAGTCCAGTAGTCGCATATAGCGCTGAACTTTTTGAGCTTCTGAGACTTCCTCATCTCGTCTCAATAAACGAACCCGACCGATTTCTTGAAGATATAGCCGCACCAAATCGGTGGTGCGGCGGTTGGCACTTTTAGCAAAGCTACTCGTGTCGATGTCCTCTTCAATATCTGGATCAACGAAATCATCCACAGGATTGTCTATATCGCCGTGGGTATCATGCAAATCCAGGCTGTAGGTAGGTTGGTCGTGGTCGAATTCAGTGTCGGTAAAAGGAGTGGCTGGCATAGTGATCTCTTAGATTACGACCGATAACGACACTTGATCGAAGTGTGTCATCACTTATTACTAGAATTCCCACCCTTGATGACCGGATAACAGCGTTTTTCGTTTTTCTCAGCGATAAGGGTTACCTGTTTTGCCAGGAAACCCTTACTGAGATTTACTGCTAACGCATCGCCACAGTTTCCGTTTTTACAGAATTCTCAGCATTTTGGGCTTAAAATCTGTCTCAGGTTAGATGACTGGGCTTCTCCTCTAGCAGATAGTATACGCGATACCCTCTTGGGGAATGAGTGACCTTAGTCAAAGGCTGTATTAATCTACATCACCCATCAGACGGATTCCAGAAAGATTATTGAGACTTGTTTGGGAAACCGTTTTTTGACCAGGGTATCATCCGCGAAAACTGGATGGATAGCATGGGGTTATAACGCTAACTCCATCTCTTTCTATTCCATTGTATAGAACACGCGATAGGAAGTAGGTAACAATTTATATTTTGAACCCGTTTGTCCGGTGTCGGGTATCGGCTATGGGGAAAAACCAAAGCCCTTAGAGTTCCCTCCCCAAGGCGACGGGGAGGGTTAGGGAGGGGTCTGTCTCAAGGTATTGCTTTCTTTTTGAGCTTAAGTTGACAAAGCACGTCGGTGTAGGGCGCACGTCGGTCATCCGTGTCAACTTAAGCCATAACCCTTACCAATTCTGGTTTACAGCCATTCAAGGAAGGAATAGCCTCAACCGAGGTATTTCATCGAACTTGGTAACGAAAGTATTTTACTTCCCCTGCTCCCCCTGCTCCCCCTGCTCCCCCTGCTCCCCCTGCTTCCCCTGCTCCCCCTGCTCCCCCTGCTTTTCACCTTAAGTTGACACCAATGCACGTCGGTGCGCCCCTACGGAATACCGCTGATTTTCAAAACGTCACTCAGGGTAGGACAGTATGTTGGTAAACCGAATGTCTGGGGATTCACTGGGTTTTGATAAGTGAAATGGCGATAGTTGAGGCAAAATCGATCCCACGCCGCCATCTGAATCCGGAATAAGATAATTAATAGATTCGCTAGTCCAATCGATAACGGGACTCGAACATAAATTTTTTTACCGAAATAAGTACAGACTTCTTCTACCGCCTGATTCACGGTGAGGCGCGGATTTCCTAAGACTAAACGATTTCTCGATAATACGTCGTCTGTGTTCGCTGTCAACTCCTGACTCGGAGGATGATCAACCAGATAGCGCACTACCTGAGCGATATCCTGGGCGTGCATAAAGTGGAAACTCCCATCGGCTTTGAACCAACGAATTAAGTCCATCCATTTCACCACATCCTTAATCCCTGATGAAATATGGGAGTAAGGTTTACGCTCATCTCCCCCCAATACCAACGTGGGAAACACTGTAGTAATTTTAGGCGCGATCGCGAGTTTTGAGAGCTGCTGTAAACAGTCATATTTGGAACGGATATAGTCGGTTCCCAGTTGACCGGCTTGTTTGAGTAACTGGTTTTGCTGATTGAGAATGCTAGCAGTGGAAAAATAAATGACTTGTTCACAACGTTGAGTATCCAGCAAATCCAGCAACCGCAGGGTTTTGACCACATTAATATCAAAAACTTCCTGTACTCCTCCCCAAGCCGTTGCTGCCAAAATAGCTACATCTACAGTTTTAAGCAAATCGCCAAACTGATCAATCTGCCGTAAATCAGCTTGACAAATTGTAATACCCGGACGAGCATGGTAGTCAAATCCTAATTTATCTGGATTTCTGACCAATAAATACAACTCGTGATCTGTTTGTTGAATTAAAGTTTCGGCTACATACTGACCGATACAACCACTAGCACCGGTCATGAAGATTCGCTTGGGAGCCATTTGATTTTAGATCTTGAATATCCTAATCCTAGCTCAACCTCTATTCCACAATTTTAGCTGTATCACGCTAGTAGTGGCGTCACCTGCATTTGTGTCAGGGGCGGGTTTAGTCAAATCGGGGTGAGGGAAGAAACGATAGTAGTTAAACCCGCCCCTACATTAAAAACCAGGTTCCCTCGATCAAAGGGAAGTGTTTCCCCATCCCCAATCTCTTACGCATGAACGGTGAGCAATTGATCAACCTGTTTGGCTGTCTCAAAGAAGAACCTGACGTTATCTTCTGGGGTTCCCGGTAATACACCATGACCCAAATTAAAGATATGACCTCGGTTTCCAGCTTTACGAATCGTATCCAAAATGCGATCGCGGATGAAGTCCTGTGACCCAAATAGCACCCCTGGGTCCATGTTCCCCTGAACGTTCTTATGATAGCCTAACCGCTGTCGCGCTTCTGCCATATCCACCGTCCAGTCTACGCTGATAATATCCACACCGGATTTACCCATGCGCTCTAATATACCTGCACTCCCACTGATATATAAAATCAGAGGCGTATCTGGATGGGTGGCTTTCACCTGCTCAACCACTCGCTGCTGATAGGGTAAGGCAAAGGTATCGTAGTCTTGGGGACTCAGTTGACCCGCCCAGGAATCGAACAGTTGCACGACTTGGGCACCATTGTCAATTTGGTAACGCACATAAACCGCGATCGCGTCGGCTATTTTCCCCAGAAACTCATGCAGCATGGCAGGTTGGGAAAATGCCATCCCTTTAATAATCGAGTAATTTTTGGAACTTTTCCCCTCAATCGCATAAGCGGCTAACGTCCAAGGTGCACCGACAAAGCCTAATACAGCGGCTTCGTTACCGACTTCCCGGCGCAGCGCTTGTAAAATCTCACCGACAAATGTTAATTTTTCTAACTCTAAGGGATGAAGCCCGTCAATTTGTGCTTGGGAGCGAATCGGCGGATCAATAATTGGTCCTTTGCTTTCGATAATATCAAAGGGAATACCGAGTCCGGGTAGGGGAGTGAGAATATCAGAAAATAGAATCACTCCATCAGGGCGAAACGCCTTCCAGGGTTGGAGAGAAATTTCAATAGCAATTTCGGGAATTTCGGAGCGTTCCCGGAAACTGGGATACTTATCGCGTAAATCCCGATAGGCTTTCATATATCGACCCGCCTGTCGCATCATCCACACCGGCGGACGTTCTAATTCTTCACCACGAGCGGCTCGTAATAAATAAGGAACCTGGGTTAACCCAGCCATACTAGACCTACCCTACATAAATTTTTCAGCGCTATGTTAGCTTACCATTCCCGGTTGACAATGATTTATGAAGTTTCACAACATAAGGTTCCCTGATCCCCATCCAGTTCAACCTCGCCTCCCACAGGCAAAGCCGCGTTGACACCATCGTGACCAAAGGGAAAATCGGAGACAATGGGGATATCGAGACCCATTAAGCGATCGCGTAATACCTCTTCAACCGTCCAACTTGGTATATTCTGGGGGGGATAGCAGCGGCTAAACCGTCCCAAGGCAATACCCTTAACCTTGTGTAACATGCCACTCATCCGCCATTGAGTCAACAGGCGGTCAATTCGATAAGGCGCTTCAGTTACATCCTCTAACGCCAGAATCGCCCCATCTAGCGGTGGAAGAATCGGCGTACTCAGTAAATGGGTTGCCACAGTCAGATTCCCTGGCAAAAGCCACCCCCTAACCTTACCCCCGCCCCAACCCTTCCCAGTTAAGGGGGACACAGAGCGTCCTTCTACACAGTCAAATAAGCGATTCAGCGACCATTCCGGTTCACTGGCTAATGTAGTTAAGACTGGACCATGAACACTGCCAATTCCCACTCCAGCTAGACTCCACAAGAGACAAGTTATATCGGAAAAGCCAATCAGCCATTTGGGGATATGGGATTTTGGCTCAAGACTCCCCTGTTCCCCAAGCAGGGCGGGTTTCGTCAAGTTATCGGTTTCTTGAGTAGCGTTATCGGTCAAACCCGCCCCTACAACCTGGGGTGGTATCGGAGACGTCCACGTCCAGTCTTCCAGAAGACGAGCGCTACCATAGCCGCCTCGGATACAAAGAATCCCCTGACATTCTGGGTCATACCAAGCGGCGGCTAACTGCTGGCGTCGTTGGTTATCTGTACCCGCCAGGTAACCATCCCTAGCATCCCAATTAGCTGGCAATTCAACTCGATAACCTCGACGACGCCAAATTTCCACTCCCTGATGGAATGCGTCAACCTCTCTTAACGCACCACTCGGAGCAATCACCCGTAGCAAATCGCCCGCTTGTAAGGGATAGAGCTGATTTATATTCACCAAATTTACCTCACGGTAGAGACGTAGCATACTACGTCTCTACACATCACCATCATCGCCATCATCACCATCTTTCCCATCTACTAATACAGTTACTCACCCTCTAACTCAACCGCGCCGTGCATTCAAGAATCAACTTTTGATTAACTAAAGAATAGGGTTGAATTTTCAACGCCCTACGAAAGGCTGTAATTGCCGCTTGATAGTCTCCCAACGCCGCATGGCACAATCCCAAACCATGCAGCGCCCCAAAATGAATAGGATTAAGTTGGATAACCTGCTGACAATCGTCTCTTGAGTTTTGATACTGTTTAAGTACGTAGTAAAGAACGGCTCGTCGATTCCACGCTTCGGCAAAATCAGGTTGCTCTCTAATAATCTGGGTCAGCAGCGCTTCAGCTTGGGCTGCTTCCCCACGTTCTAATAAAATCTGTGTTCGTTCCAGCCGTTCCATACCGGAGATTCCCTTTTGATAGAACCAGATACGCCATAGTGCTTCGGTTGCCTGCTTGCGGACATTTTCGTCAGGGTTTTTTAAGTCCTCCAGTAAGGAATTGATGGATGATTCACTCATATCTTGTCCTCTTATCTAGTATGTAACGGATTACTCAGATTGATACCCACTACCCTATTTTCCCGCCAAAATTTGAATAGAGTCCAGATTGTTGCGAGTAAAGATTCCATAAACTTTACGGATGTACCAGTCTTATGACTGCATTTTGTAAAATGGGCAGACTGATACTAAGTTCGCTTACTGTGCTGGTTTTTTGCGGGAAACATAGCTAGGAGAGTCATTCTAGCTGTTCCACTCCAGCAAGGATGTTGAACAAACTAGAATTCAAGCAGTCAGTCCAACTCCCACAAGGGAATGTGTCTCCGCCGCTAGGAGGTTATATGAGTCCTTCTGTGAATCGGTCTTCCGACTCACCCAAGTCTTCTGGTGAAAATCTGCCAGAAGCATCCAGTGTGCAACCGCCACACCCAGCCCCGCCCAATGGCAATTCTCAAAACGTGACTAACTCATCTACTACAACGGATTCAACCGGGACAATGCCATCAGATGTCCAACGACAACAACCTATTCCTCCACCCAGTGAACCCATGCAGTACCGAGCAATCGGTCTGATTCGGGGAAAATATATGCCCTCTGCTGAGCAATTGACACGGGGTACTCTACTCGCAGATGACGGTACCTTAATTGATGCCGTCTTACTGGGTCGGGTCATGAGTTTGGTGAAAAATCATCTTGATTTAGCTCTATCCCATCTTTGGGTAGTTTATCCTCGCACGAGACAACAAGACGGAAATTTGCACGTCCAAATTGTCGGTGTTTGGGAACCTGAAACACTCAATCAAAATCAAACAACGGCTTTGGAATCAACCGACTCGCCACCGGCAGAGTCAACCCCTGAGGCGCAAACGTCTCCAGATGATTCTCAACCTGAACCAACAGAGCAATTACCAGAAGGTTATTTTTCAATTCGGGGTCAAGTCATTTACCAGTCGCGGGAGAATGAAGACGTTATTGTCAAAATCAAACAGTCTCCCCGTAAAGAGTCAGAGAAAACCAAATTTTTCAAGCTTCAGCTCAAGGGATTGCTTGGGGAAAAGGTGATTAATCACTTTTGGGATTTGCACGTCAAACTGCATACCAATACCCTGATGATTGAGGAAGGCAATGATATTGGTATGGTTCATGCACCCAAAAGGCGATCCAATAAGAATTTTCGCCCACGCCAAGGGTCAAGACCTAAAAAGAGTTCTCCCCGTCGTGGTGCGGGCGAAACAACAGGAACAGGAACCTCACTCAAGCGTTCAGAACCCTTATCCAAACCGGTTCAACGTAGGGACAAGCCAGGTAAAGGTAATTCCTAAGAGCGATTCCTGATAGGCATGGATCAGGATTCCGCCGCCTATTGTATCGTAACGTGGGGGGGAGAGGGGGAGCTATAGAACCCCATCCTCAACCCAACGAAGTGGAGTAGGGTGGGGATGCCTTCACTCCCCCAAGTAAAAAGCAGGCATATTGAATACCTGCTTTTTACAATCTCTCCCGTCCTATGCTAGGATGTCCGACGAGACACCAACGCCGCCATCAATATTTTGATGTTAGCGTTGCCCGGTCTTGCACAACTACCGTCGGGCAGACGGAAAGTTACGCCTGGGGATGAGATGACCCCCTGCTCTTCTGGGGAAACCCAAACGAGTAAGGTTGCTCGACGAGCCAGGAAACCCCGTCAGTAATGATGGGAATCCCCACCACGACTCGCAAGCAGGGTGGGGAGGATGTCAAGCTTCTACCTCATCGGTGAAGTGGTAGTTAGGGGCGGTTATAGGACGTTAAACCTGTAAAGTGCTAATATAACAAAGGACAAATGACAGATGACAGATGACGCCAATCCCACGACTGAAAGTCGTGGGATTGGCTTAATCTATAGTTATTTGAGCGCCCCAGCGATCTTGAGGCAGAAAGGAACGATCCATGGGAATGGATGCCACGGGTTCGGTGAGAGTAAATTCTCCCCTTTCAATCCATTGCTTTAATTCCAAAGCAACTTGCCGTGAGAGAAATAGACTTGCCAAGGGCGCCGTCCGCACAGATTTGCCGTCAATAGTAATGCGCCCCTGCTTCAGTTGGGCGTAGCTGACTAATCCAAAGGTGGGACGAACGCGACGGGGTATCGAGAAATCAACCACTGGGGCGACAATCTCTTGATCCGACACAGCACAATGCTGAACAACCTCTTCACTCAAGACAGGTAAGGGTACACCAACGCCCAACATCAGAGACGGGCCATAATTTTTAAAGTAGCAACCCCGTACCCACTTAGGATTCATCTGCTTGGCATCCCCAATTAATGCTAATGTAGCGGCAGGACCAATGGGCGTGTGATTGGGAAGGCGTTTCTGCAGGGGAAAATGTTGAGTCCCTTCCCAAGCGATGTAACCAATACCCCCACCCAAGAAAATTTTCGTGCCAATTCCAATCAATTTGAGTTCAGGATCGTTAAGGAGTGGGGAAATGGCTCCAGGATTGGAATAGACTGCATTGCTCAGTCTGGGCTGGAGCGGACCTAGATAAGTGTACAAGAGGCGATCGCCCCCATTGACGCCGACGATAAAATTTTGATAAAGATTGCGCGGATTGTAGAGATAGAACTGGTTAATCGTTTCGCGAGTAATCGTCGTATCACAAGAGGCTCTAGGATAACAGTCTGTTACCTGTCCCATCGCTCGTAACTGCACCGATTTACCAGCAATCAAGTCTTCAATCACATGGGAACCACCCCGTTCCCTAGATTCCTCAACCTCTGGCAGATCTCCCATATCGGTAGAGTCTACGACTTGAGTCGCGCCCAAATACAAATCCACTGCACCAAAGCCTGCATAAGCAGGTACACCATCTAACCAACATTTACGAATCTTAATCGGAGGGTCTGTGTGACCTAAATTAATAATCGCGCCAGAGGACTCCATCGGCTCAAATGTACCTGTGGTAATCACATCGACGTTCTTAGCCGCCTGAGTAACACCTATCTCGGCGACTCGCGTTTTTAATTCCTCGACCGTCCAGACGACTGCACGACGATGGTGAATTTTGTCATTGATCTCAGCTAGGGTTCGCACAATCAACAGTTGTCATTGGTCATTGGTCATTGGTCATTTGTAAGGGTTCGAGGAATATTTACAAAATTTAACAGAGTTCGGTTTATTTCCATCAACCTACTTAGTGGCTCTTTTCACTATTATCGTTTTTTTCCCGCTCTAATGTTACTCAACCTGCCCTGATGGGGTGACAAGTCGAGAATTGGGCGTACAGACGTAGCTACGTCTCTACATTGCGTCTTCTGCTCCCCCTGCTCCCCCTGCTTCCCCTGCTTCCCCTGCTCCCCCTGCTTCCCCTGCTCCCCCTGCTTCCCCTGCTCCCCCTGCTCCCCCTGCTCCCCCTGCTTCCCCTGCTCCCCCATCCCTTAGAGTATCAGCAGTGGGAGAAACAGCAAAGGTTGTTGCTACAGGTTGAGCATCCTTGTGACTCGGATGATGCCATTGGTCAAGAATATCTTTGACTAGAACCTCCTTGAGCCAAACCTGAGCCACTACCGTTAGGGGAAGCGCTAAGAATAATCCTAAAAATCCAAAGAAGGTCACGAAAAATAACTGGGCGAGCAAAGTTATGGCGGGTAGCAGGGATACCTGCTGCGCCATAACTAAGGGCGTGAGTAAATTAGTTTCAATCTGCTGAATCACAATATACAGAATCAATACAGCCAAGGCTTTCCAGGGCGAATCCAGCAGCGCGATCGCTATGGGTGGGATCACACTCAACGCGGGTCCAATATTGGGAATAAATGTCAAAATTCCAGCTAACGTAGCTTGTGCCAGTGCCAGGGGAACTCTTAACAGCAGCAAGCCGAAAAAACTCAACAAAGAAATAACTGCCATATTAAACAGAATACCCGCTAGCCATCCTCGTAACGATTCATTACACCGTTGCAAAATCTCATCGACTCGACGCCGATAAAATGATGGAAAAATGCGAACAAAACTTTTCCGATAAGGGTTAGGATCGGCAAGGAGCATCAGTGTTAAAATCAGAACAAGCAAACCATTAAGCAGAACACCCAAAGCATTATTAAAAAATGTGACTCCACCCCCTAATACACGATTAATTAAGGGAGGAAGCTGTTGCAGCAACTGGTTAATATCTGGGATATACTGATCGAGCAATCCCGATGAAATATCCGCTTCGATGGCTTCTATCCACTCACCTAATTGTTCGATACCCTGGGGAACCAACTCACTCAGTTGTAGAAATTGCTCGGCAAAAGGAGGTACAATTAGGAAGTAAAATACGACCAAAACACACAGTAACAGAAAAAGCGACAGCAGAACCGCGAAAAAACGCTGCATTCCAGAGCGTTGAAATCTTCCCACCAAAATATTCAAGGCATTAGATATTACAATTGCAGCAAATATAAGCATTAAAATCTGCCTAATTTGCCACAAAATAAATAGTGAAATAATAAAGGCAAGTATACCAATCCATTTACCCAGACTCACTGCCCTACCTCCACGCTACTCTGGTTTGATCATGCTGGAATTCCCCAACTCCCTCATCTGCCCCATCTCCCCTATCTACCCTATCTACTTTATTATCAATACAGACTGAAACAAAAAACAACTTTTGCCATGCTGCACTAGAACACCAGTTCCATAAATGTAATACAAATGTCTGTAAAGTACTTTTTTCTATCCGATGGCTGGACTGTGGGACGAGTTTGGGAGTTTGGAGGACTCTGGAATGTTAATGCTTGGCGACGGGAACCCGAAATCATCCGTCTAAACCTTTGCATCCTGGAACAGGGGGAAAAGTTATGGCTATATCGGGTTGAGGATGCGGTACTGATGGTAGAAGTTAAACCGACACCGGAAGCCTCACCCCAATCCGCAAAAACCATTGGTCAAGTCGTCCTCAAACGTTTGATGAGTGCTGAACAAGTGATTGAGCGATTGACCACCGCGCCGAGTGTTTTGAATCTCTCCTCAGAAACTGACGATTCTTGATTAGCGATTGGATAGCTCTCGGAGCAGAGGAACCGGGGGAGGGAGTAACTCAAAACTTCCCCTCGGCTTGCAATCGTTTCTAACAAAAGTTACACTTCTTTAACGTAGTCGCGGAAGTCCTCACCCTCAGCGTTAGCAGGGTGAGGATGGACAGCGGACCCTCCGGAGGTACGGAGTCAATCAACAGACTGCTACTATAAAAATGGTTGTTGACCCGCCTAGGCGTATGGACTATCAGACAGGCTAACTTCAAAGTAGCAGTAAGATGCTTGCCGCAGAAACATCGCAGCTAGGGAAAGAACATGACCGCTGGTTCGTTAGGTTACGCCCTACGGTAAAAGATAAGCCAAGTTATGTTGTACGAGTAAAAAATAACTGCCTGTGGAAGACGGGCGGCTGCCTGTGGACGCTGAGTAAGACCATCACCAGATTGAGTTCTGGACTTTCTGCTCTTAGGAATTAGAAAGTGCCCAACGTGGCATCGGCGAATGAGACGGGAAATCCCAAAGACGAATAAGACCGTCCTTGTTTAGCTAAGTTGGAAGCCCCAACTTCAGCGAAGCAAGTTGGGGTACTTCACAGTCAACTGACTCGCCTAGCCGTATAGAACATAGAGGTTAACCTCAAAAAGTAATCGGTTCATTATTCTAGGCGGGTAAGATCAATTTCTAATATCTTGATTCAAAAGAAGCGTCAAAGTAGAAACTCTATCTCTAGGAGGAGCGTAGTCGATGGGACTACCGTGGTATCGAGTACATACAGTCGTCCTGAATGATCCAGGGCGTCTGATTGCTGTGCATCTGATGCACACTGCCCTTGTGGCGGGCTGGGCTGGTTCGATGGCTTTGTACGAACTAGCCATATTTGATCCGAGTGATCCAGTCCTCAATCCCATGTGGCGTCAAGGAATGTTCGTGATGCCGTTCATGGCCCGTTTAGGGGTCACTGACTCTTGGCGGGGTTGGAGCATTACTGGGGAAACAGCGACAGATGTCGGCTATTGGTCTTTTGAAGGTGTCGCGGCCGCTCATATTGTTCTGGCAGGTCTGTTGTTCTTAGCAGCCTGCTGGCATTGGGTTTACTGGGATTTAGAACTGTTTAGAGATCCCCGCACCGGCGAACCGGCGTTGGACTTGCCGAAAATGTTTGGCATTCACCTGTTCTTGTCGGGTCTTCTCTGCTTTGGCTTTGGTGCATTTCACCTGACTGGGCTTTTTGGTCCAGGAATGTGGGTGTCTGATCCTTATGGTCTAACGGGTAACGTTCAACCTGTAGCCCCAGCGTGGGGTCCTGAAGGATTTAACCCCTTTAACCCAGGCGGTATCGTGGCTCACCATATCGCTGCAGGTATTGTCGGAATTATTGCTGGACTTTTTCACTTAACAGTTCGACCCCCAGAGCGACTTTTCAAAGCGCTGCGGATGGGGAATATCGAAACAGTACTCTCTAGCAGTATTGCCGCTGTATTCTTTGCAGCCTTCGTCGTGGCGGGTACGATGTGGTACGGTTCTGCGGCTACACCGATTGAACTGTTCGGTCCAACCCGTTACCAATGGGATCAAGGCTATTTCCAGGAAGAAATTGATCGCCGTGTGGAACTGGCGATGGCAGACGGAGCCAGCCGCTCAGAGGCGTGGAATCAGATTCCGGAGAAGCTGGCGTTCTACAACTATATCGGCAACTCTCCAGCTAAGGGCGGTTTGTTCCGCACCGGTCCAATGGACAAGGGTGATGGTATTGCCCAAGCTTGGTTGGGTCATCCGGTATTTACCGATGGCGAAGGTCGGGAATTGACGGTGCGCCGTATGCCTAACTTCTTTGAAACCTTCCCGGTCGTTTTGACCGACGCCAATGGCGTTGTTCGTGCGGATATTCCATTCCGGCGGGCTGAGTCGAAATATAGCTTTGAGCAAACAGGTGTCACGGCTAAATTCTACGGTGGTCTTTTGGATGGTCAAACCATTGAAGAACCAGCGGTTGTCAAGCAGTATGCCCGGAAAGCGCAACTGGGTGAGCCGTTTGAATTTGATCGCGAAACCTTAAACTCTGACGGGGTGTTCCGTACTAGTCCACGGGGTTGGTTCACCTTCGGTCATGCGGTTTTTGCTCTGTTGTTCTTCTTTGGTCATATCTGGCATGGTTCCCGGACTCTGTTCCGAGATGTATTTGCTGGGGTTGATCCTGACCTAGACGAGCAGGTCGAATTCGGTCTGTTCCAGAAAGTGGGTGATAAGACCACTCGGAAAAAAGAAGCAGTGTAAAACAGCAAGACTTCGTTAATCGGTAGAGGGCAAAAGAAAAAGTACTTTTTCTTTTGCCTCTTTCGCTATTGTGGTTGATCGATATAATGATATTCCCTCGTCTTCAGACAGGGGAGTGTCAATGAGCAAGTTAAACTGGTAGTACAGTAGATAATTGGGTAAGTTGTGACATGGAAAGCCTCATTTATACATTTTTCTTGATTTGCGCTCTTGGCGTTCTGTTTTTTGCTATCGCCTTCCGGGAACCGCCTCGGATTGAAAAGTAGCGATGGCGGCGCTGTTCTTCCTCTGAGAAAGCGTCCTCGTATCCCTGATGATGAGCGAATTTTATCAGTTCTCTAGGATACCCTGAGCCGAATACGGTCTATCTGATTACTTTTGCCGATAGGGATTCGAGTCGGAGGAAATTAGATAGACCTGTATCGGCTCAACTTTCTGTATTTAACCAGTCTCTAAAGACTTGCTACTATGCGATGCCCCTATTGTCAGCACACCGACAGCCGCGTTTTGGAGTCTCGTTCAACAGAAGCAGGACAAAGTGTTCGGCGTCGTCGGGAGTGTTTGCTTTGTAAACATCGCTTCACGACTTATGAGCGGATTGAATTTGTACCGATTACTGTCCTGAAGCGGGATGGCAAGCGGGAGTCCTTTGACCGTTCTAAGTTGTTACGGGGAATGGTGCGGGCTTGTGAAAAAACAGGAATTTCCCAACGACGCCTCGAAGCGATAGTCGATGAGATTGAAGCGGAAGTTCAGCAGCACTATGGACGGGAGGTCACCAGCAATGAAGTGGGTGAGTTAGTCCTGCGCTACCTGCGACACGAGAGTGAAGTGGCGTATGTCCGGTTTGCCTCAGTTTATCGAAAGTTTCAGGGCATTCGGGATTTTATCGAAACCCTAGAGCATCTCAGAAATGATGCTGAACTAGACAACCCAGGGATGCCGCCTGTACCACCAGCTATCCCGGAGGATTCGGATGATTCGGAGACATCAGCCTCCCTGGTTACTCCCGCGTCAGAGGAGCAACAGGTTTTACGGTGAGAGGCGCTAAACCATTATCAGATAGAGGTTTTATCATTTTAGGCTACCCGTATATCCGATTTCATGAAGTTTTGTGTACTTCTCGATCTCAACAGGGCGCTCCAGATTGAGTTATAATTACCTGTCTGGACTTTATTAAATCTTTTAAAATAAGGTTAGGTTGAGACAAAGCAATGTAGGTGTAGGTGGCACAATACCGACGTGCGAGTACATCGACAGGAGGCATAGTCATTACGGAGATTAAACAAGGAAACACAACGCACATGCTCAGTCAGAAAACAAATACAATAGATATTGGCTTCACTCACGACGATTTTGCCGCCCTCCTCGACAAGTACGATTATCACTTTAGCCCTGGTGATATTGTCGCAGGTACAGTATTCAGTCTGGAGCCAAGAGGCGCTCTGATTGACATTGGTGCTAAAACCGCCGCTTATATTCCCATACAGGAGATGTCAATTAATCGGGTTGACGCCCCGGAAGAAGTATTGCAGTCAAATGAAACGCGAGAATTTTTCATTTTGACTGACGAGAATGAGGATGGACAGCTAACCCTTTCCATTCGGCGCATTGAGTATATGCGGGCTTGGGAGCGGGTACGGCAGCTTCAAGCGGAAGATGCGACAGTTCGTTCTCTGGTTTTTGCCACAAACCGAGGTGGGGCGCTGGTTCGCATTGAAGGGCTACGGGGCTTTATTCCCGGTTCTCACATCAGTACTCGCAAACCGAAGGAAGATTTAGTGGGCGAAGAACTGCCGCTAAAATTCTTAGAGGTAGACGAAGACCGAAACCGTCTGGTTCTCTCTCACCGTCGCGCTTTGGTTGAACGCAAGATGAACCGCTTAGAAGTCGGTGAAGTCGTCGTGGGTTCGGTACGGGGTATTAAGCCTTACGGTGCATTCATTGATATTGGTGGTGTGAGCGGATTGCTACACATTTCGGAAATTTCTCATGATCATATTGACACGCCTCACAGTGTCTTTAATGTCAATGATGAATTGAAAGTGATGATCATTGACTTGGATGCTGAACGCGGTCGGATTTCTCTGTCAACGAAGCAGTTGGAACCTGAACCGGGAGATATGATCAATAATCGGGATCGAGTCTACGAGAAGGCAGAAGAAATGGCTCAGAAGTATCGGGAGAAGATGCTGGCACAACAGCAAGGCACTAATCCTGAATCTCCAGAGCCAGAGTATGAAGTTGAAGAAGAAGAGTTTGTATCAGCGACGGAAGAGTAATCACGGCGTAAGGACAGATTTATCTAGTTGTGGGGGGAGAGGGGAAGCAATAAGACCCACGCCATAATTTTTAATTTGGCGTTGGGATACAGTGGACTTCCCCACCTCTTTTTTTTTAACTGTACTTTTGCAGGACTTCAACGGTTTTCTGTCCGGTTTTTGCCCAACTAAATTGGCGGGCGCGTTGGAGTCCGAGGGTGCTAAGGCGCGATCGCAGTTGGGTGTCGATGGCGATAGAGTCCATAGCCGTCGCGAGTTCTGAGGTGTTGTAAGGGTTCACCAGGATAGCCGCATCACCTGCGACTTCTGGGAGGGCGGAGAGGTTAGATGTGATTACCGGAGTGCCACAAGCCATGGCTTCTAGAACCGGGAGTCCAAAGCCTTCCCAGAGACTGGGAAAAATGAGTGCGATCGCGCTGTTGAGGAGGATGGGTAGTTGGTTGTAGGGAACGTAGTTGAGAAATTTAACCTGATGGCTTAAACCGAGGTGGTTGGCTTGGGATTGAAGTTTAGGGGTGTAACGTCGATCACTGGACCCAGCAATCCACAGTTCATAGTCGCCGCAGTTGGGAAGTGTGGCAAAGGCGTCGATCAGTCGGTGTAGGTTTTTATAGGGATCGTGACGTCCAAGGTAGAGGAAGTAGGGGTTGGGGTGGGCTGATGTTGCTTCGTGGGGCTTTTTGGGAAACGCAGAGGGGCGCAGAGGGTGGCGCAGAGGGACGCAGAGGGGGCGAAAGTGGTTGGTGTCGTAAGCTAGGGGAATGGGCGTGATTTTGGTGGCGGGGATAGGGTAATAGTCGGTAATGTCTCTGGCGGTGGCGATGGAGTTACAAAGAATGTGTTGGGCTTGGTTGAGGACTTGGGGGATGTAGTAACGGAAGTAGGGGGTGAGGGGGGAGTTAGGTTTGGGAAAGCGTAGTGGGATTAGGTCATGAACCATGACGACATAGCGACAATTGCTATTAAGGGGGGCTTCGGGGATGGGAGAAAAGAGGAGGGGAGATTTTAAGGTGTGGTAGAGGCGGGGAAGTTGGAGTTGAGTCCATAAAAGCCGACGGAAGTGACCTTTTGTTCCTTGGGCGGGGCTGAGATTGGCGGGAACAGGGTAGCCGATAAAGTCAGAGGCGAGGGGGAAGTGGTTTGAGGCGAGGGGTGAAATCAGCAGGGTGGGATTCAGGGGTTTTAAGTAGGGGAATACGTTGGCAGCATACGTGGCGATGCCAGTGGGTTGGTAAAATAGAATGGAGAGGTTGATTAAAAGGGGGGAAGACAAGGTTGAATAAGCGATTGAGGAATTCATGAACTGAGTAGAGATTTATAGGCGTTTAAGGTTGCTTTCGCCGTTCTTTCCCAAGAGAATAATTTAGCTCTTTCTTTGCCCTTTTGAATTAATTCCTGGCATAATTGGGTGTCACTGATGATTTTTAAGATAGCGTCGGCTAACTGTATGGGATCGTTGGGATCAATGAGAAGGGCAGCATCTCCAGCGACTTCGGGGAGAGAGGAGGTATTGGAAGTAACGACGGGTGCTCCTAGGGTCATGGCTTCGAGAACCGGAAGACCAAAGCCTTCGTAGTGGGAGGGATAGACAAAGACATCAGCTTTAGAGTAGAAAAGGGCAACATGTTCGTCTGAGAGGTAGTCCAGATGATGGATATGGTGATTCCAGGGAGAGTTCTCCATGGCAGCAAATATGGGTTTATGATGCCAGCCTTTTTGACCGATGAGGATTAGATGATGCTCAATTTTATGTTTTTGTTTGAGGTAGTTAAAAGCAGAAATTAGAGTAGTAATATTTTTTCTCGGTTCGATGGTGCTGACAAAGAGGATATAAGGGTAGGAGAAGTCGTAGTTAACAGATGGGTTAGAGGGAACAAATACATCAGAAGCGTAGCGGCTGGCTAGGGGCGTGACGTGGATGCGGTCAGGATTTACGTTGAGATATTCAATAATATCATTTTTGGAACTTTCGGAGATTGTGATCACTAAATCTGTCCAAGTTAGACATTTTTTTACGCGCTTTGAATAGGTCTTAACTACGGAATCAATATAATCAGGATATTTAAGAAAGGTCAGGTCATAAATTGTCAGTACTTTTAGACTATTCGGATAAGGAAAAATGGTATAGTTCGTCCCATGTATAATTGTGGGAGAGTCCAGCTCATGTCCGAGATGGCTTGAGAAAATGTAGGGAAAGTAATCAAGAAGAATGTTAGTAATTCTAACGGGTAAAGGCAGAAAATAGCGGTTTGAATAGCGAGAAAGTGACTTGGGAAAGTCTCGGTGGAGGCGTAGCCAGTTTCTGAGTCTAGGTTGGTAGATTAATGCAAGTTGAAAATTTTCTTGGTATTGGATAGGATAAAGATAATGGATTAGGTTGGCTACGTAAAAACTGATACCACTGGGCTTACTGGATAGAGGAGTAACATCAATTCCAATGCGATACATAAATATTCATCAACTTACTTAGTTTAATTCCTTTGAGATTCAATACCTACTACACAATCAAGCTTATTCTTCGGATTTCTTGTTTGAAATAACCTGCCTTAATTCAATCTGTTGTTTGAGTAAACTTATTTCTTGAATAAGAAGTAAATTTAATTTTTCTTGTTTGTTGACTTTGATTATTAAACGATAAAGATAGATAAAAACACAAACAAATAAGCCTGAAAATAGTATGATGAAGGGAAACTCAACCCCAACTATACGAGCTAAATATACTACAAGTTTAGGGGTAAAAACAAATATACCCGGAAATATTGCTAATGAAGAAAGCAGGAAAAAATCGGATAAATCTATCGTATTCTTAATTGTTTTTTTTAGCAATACAAATAAATATATTACAATAAAGATTAGGACAGATACGACGGTCTGCGGGGTCGGGGTATAATTCATCGTTTAAACAAGCGTTTTATTCATCAAGAGCTTCTATAAATAGGGGATGAAATAGTTATAGATGTCGTCCCATTCTCACTAAAATTAAATATCCAATCACTCGGATCATATAGAGAAAGGATTTTATTCCAGTAATAGAACTAAAACCCTGCTCTCTTGAACGCATATTTACAGCAATTTCCCGCACCTTAAGACCCCGTTCAAGGGCTACAGCCAATGAAATCGGTTCGGGAAAATCATGGGGGTATTCAGTGCTAAATAATTGAATGGCTTTTCTATCCATCATCCTTAATCCACTGGTCGGATCGGTGATTTTATGCTTAAAAAGCCATTGAATGACCCGGCTAATTATCTTAATTCCTAGGCGGCGTTTCCAGGTGGATTTAAACCCTTTTTCCCGAAGAAAGCGAGAACCAATAATTAAGTTTGCGGGTGACGTTAGGTAGCTTTCCATTAAACGGTAAACTTGGCTAGGAGGATGTTGACCATCGCCATCAATTTGAACACAGAGTTCATAATTGTGTTGTAGTGCATATTTTATCCCTGTTTGGACAGCACCACCAATTCCTAAGTTAGTTAATAGCTTCACACAAGGAGACAAGTGACGCGCTACCGCATAAGTATTATCTTGAGAACCATCATCAATAACTAAAGTATCATAGGCAAGCTTTAAGTCTTGGATTTCACGGAGGAGCTTACCCACATTATTTTCTTCGTTATAACATGGAATAATTAAGATGGTGCTAGGATGGGTCATGGTTACACCAATCGACGCTCTAGAACGAAATAGAGGACAAAACTGAAGTTAATAATTCTTGAGCATAAGCCAATCTAGAACGAAATAGAGGACAACAACTGAAGCCAATAATTCTTGCTCATAAGCCAATAGATAAATAAAACTCTGCGGGGTAAGTTCTCCATTTTGGTGCGGGGTGTTCCTAACACCGCTCTAATTCCTTGTAACCAGAGTCCAGCTCCCCTTTTTAGCTTCTGCCAAAAGAAGATTTGAATCAGCTTGCGGCGACGGTGTTTTAACTCCTCCCATCCTCGTCTTCCTTGGGGACTAAAGCTGGTCAAAGTTTCTGAATCATCCAGTTCAATTTTATTTTGACGATGTAATTGACTCCCGGCTAAAGGGGCGACAATAAAGATAGCAACTTCATCGAGTCCAGCCAGAACCATTGCGCGTAAATAATTACAAGATAATTCATAATCAGCTACCGTCTCGGCGGGATGACCCACTAAAAGACAGGCTTGAGTGTAAATTCCATGACGATGACAGGCTTCGATTAAGGCTAAACCATGAGGATGGTTAAAGGGTTTGCCAATGGCTTTAAGGACAGCCGGACTACCGGATTCAGGGCTAATGGAAATGTAACGACATCCAGCTTGAGCATAAAGGGGAATTTGCTCTAATTTTACGGTTTCCGCTTTGGTGCCACTGACAAAGTAGAAAAATATCCCGGCTTGGCGTTCAATCAGAAGTTGGCATATTTTATGCCATCGGGAATGTCTCACGGTGGGATTAAGATCCTCAACCTGAAAATGACGGACATTAAATCGATCGCGCAGCACGATCATTTCTGTCACCACTTCCTCCGCCGTGCGATCGCGCCATTGCTGGTTATTGGTTTCGGGAACCACGCAGAAGTCACACGGATAGGGACAACCCCGTGATGTGAGTATCGGGAGGAAGCGTCTGGTTTTCGGTCCATGGGAATAGGGAATCGACCAATAATTATTTAAATGGAATAAATCCCAGGCGGGAATCGGATAGGTGGGATGCTTTTCCACTTTCCGCCGCAAGATATGACTAGGGGGTTGGTTTGACACGATCACGTTTTCCGGAACAGGAACAGTTTGGCGATCCTGTAAGTAGGTGCTAATTTCATGCCAATTCCAGTAGAGTTCACCACATAGAAGTGCATCCACACCCGCATCAAAGAAGTCCTCAGCCAATTGAGAAACTGCATAAGCGGTAACGGCTTGGGAATTTTCCAATACCGCGATCGCACTTTGAGGGTGAGAGTGGCGCAAGTCCCGAATAATCGCCAGAATTTCCTGATGAGACATGACTGAGATCGCGTAAATTATCACCAGATCGGCTTGCTCAATCTCAGGAGTGTAAAGAAACTTCGTGAAAGGCTCACCTTGCAGGTAATGATCGCGCCTGGATTCCAGGGTGGTAGGCGAATTGCCAAAAAGGTCAATGACACAGATAGGATATCCTTGTTCCCTGAAAAACGCAGCTAAAACTGCAAGTTCAAGGGGCAAATAGGGGACTCCAGAACCCAGGAAATCTCCTTTTTGTACCGCCAGTCGTGGAGAGATTAACGTGATTTTCATATTAATCAAGGACTGGATAATGACTGGTTCTTTCCCGTTCCTGTTTCCAGCTATACTCCTGCTGTCCTGTCATTTGCCGAATCAGCCATTGAGCCGCACCGTAGCCAATGTCCATCGCATCTAACGTGCCAATATAGTTAAATGAACCTTGACGACCGATGGTGCGAAAATTAGCGAAGTGATCCAGTTGATTAAGAATCCCGTCTAACACAGGCTCAAACCCTGACTTATAGACAGGATAGGACGAAGGGAGACGGATGACCCGTTGATCAAGTATGGAAAATCCCGTATAACCCATATCTTTTAACCCCTGCTTAGCTAGGGCGATTAAGTCGCTGTCACAGCATTGACTCATGGCTCTGGTTTTTGATCCCATCACCTCACAACAAATAATACTACCCCCTGGAGTCATCTGTGGATCAAACGATTCCTGTTCGCTAAGCCGATGAAACACGATGTTTGAGTCCGGAACAAAGATCCAAGACTCATCCAACAAGCTCGGTTGGTCTATCTTTAAAAATACCAGGATCAGGTCGTTGAGCTGAATAATCTCCTGCATCCGAGCCGTTGTCGTTGGCTCAAGCGCATCACCCATGAGTTCGGTTAGTTTGAGTAGGGGGAGTGTAGACACCACCCAGTCATCTGGGTTCACCTGAATCTGTTGGACTGATCCGGTGACGCGATCGCGATAACGAATCCTTTGGATGGTATTATTTTCAACACTAAGGTGACACACTTCCTGATTCAGCCGATACTCACCTTGGTGGCTGGTTTGAGTCGCGATCGCCTGCCACAGTTTTTGTAGTCCGCCTTTAGGATAGCGAAATTCTAACGCTTCAAAATTACTCGATTGGCTAATTTTGAGCAATCGCTTAACCAATTCCGTTAGGGATGGGGTTTGCACTCGTCCCTGAGACAGTTTGACATCTAATTGGGCTGGATCATCCCATAGTTTTAGCGCAATCGGTTTGAACAAGGCGTCATAGAGCTTTTTCCCTACCCGCCCCTGCAAATCGGCTTCAAAGGTTAGGGGACTTTTTGAGGTAACCACAGAACTAATCTGAGCCAGTCCATAGTCCCAAACCATTACCGAAAACGAGGCTAACCCATAAACCTGAATTAGTGAAAAAGGTGAGGGGGGATAGGGCAGAAAGTGACCGCCCATAAAAATACTACTTTTCTTGGGGCGAGTCAACCAGTCTTCAGGAGGCAAAAGGCGTTCGACTCGCGTCATTAAGTCTTGATTGAGTGTAAAAATTTTATGGGGACCTAAGTCATGAAAGCCGTTTCCTGACCAATGAATGGTTTGGGCGAGTCCTCCCAAACTCGACCCCCGTTCAAGCAGAACAAAAGAGGCGTTGCTATCTTGGGTTAAACCGTGAGCGAGGGCTAGCCCAGCCGGTCCACCGCCGAGGATATAAACTGTCATGGTTTAACTCGCGCCAGAGCCGTGGTTTGACTGGCATAATAAGGGATCGGAATCTGTTGAATCAACCGGGGGGTGAGTTGTTTCAATATCTGACTCAACGGAATTTTATAGAGGATTGCCATATCTTCCAAATAGCCAAATTGTAACGTTTGCCAATAGGGTTGAAAATGGAACACCTGAAAACCCGTGCGTTGGCAAATCGTGCTAAGAGTCTGGCGGGTAAAGTGATGCAGATGGACGGAAATAATCCACCAAAATCGATGACCTGCTAATTTTGCCTGCCAAGTGCCGATATCGGGATAATTAATCAGCAGAATTCCTCCTGGCTTGAGTAATGTTTGAATTTGCTCAAGTGCAGCTTTTGGATGGGTCAGATGTTCGATCACATCCCAAAGGCATACTAGGTCAAATGATGCCGATTCAAAGGGATGATTGTCCAGAGTTCCCTGTTCTATCTTCAGTCCGCGTTTTCTCCCTTGTTCGACTAAAAACTGTGAGGGTTCTAATCCCACAGCATTGTAACCAAACCGTTGAGCGGCTTCCAAGAACGCTCCCCCAGCCGTACCAATATCCAGAACCGTTGCGCCTTTTGCCGGAATCCGAGAACCCAGGGATAATAAGGTTCGAGAAAAGCTTTCGACGCGCATCGGATACTGACTATCATGTCCCGATTCTTCAGATAGTAAATACCCTTGTAAAATAACCGGATCAGGAAAACGGGGAGTTTCATAAATCATGCCACAGTTTTCACATTCAACCAGCCGTTGAGTACCCGGAACACCTGAGGCGGCGCCGTAAAGCTTCTGGGGATCTTGAATGTCTATCCAGGGTTCATACTTAACCTTGTTTTGATTGGAGTCACAGACAGGACAGAGAACTTCAATTTTCATGACTTAGGATTTGCTATTATTAAGTCAATTTGGCTAACGTCTTTGGCGATAACACCTCTATTTCTGAGAAGGTGGCGGGGTAAATTGCCACGAAATAGGCATTTCTGGGTCTGGGGTTCCCGCAAATCCCATATTAATGGGATAAACATCGACTTGATAACGTTCTGAGCAAGGAAGCAGCGTGAATGACTGATCTGGACTAACAGTTGTTGCCATCCTTTTTCCCGTTGAGGGACAACTTCCGGCAACTATATAACGTTGGTTAGGGATTTTTATGACTTGTCCTTGATTGTTATAGCTGTTAACATTTAAGGAACAGATAAGACTCTGGCAATTCTCCTCTAACTCTATTTTTTTTATGTGCATTTTTTCAAACTCCCAAAACCCTGTATAGTGAACGATTATTTGTCCATATACTACAGATATTAGTATAGGTAAAATACACACATAGACTAAACCTTGAGAAAAAAAGCGACGACTTGATGAAGGTAAAAGAGTTGGGGAAAAGTGCCAGGGTCCTGCTACTAATGCCAGGCACCACGTTACTAACATCATGTTGCGAACCACCCCATATTTTAGATGCGGACTGCCAAAAAGCGGACTTCCCAGATAGGCAACCGTTAAGATTAATCCAGTAATTAAAGGAATTACAAAACTTGCTTTTTTTAGTAGACTTTTAATATTTTTTTTATATCCATAAAATATTAATAGAGTAAAAACGGCTGGTATGGCATAGATTAAAAATGGGACTTGTAATAAAAAAGGCATTTTAAAAACATCAAAGTTAAACCCAAAAATTAATGGTTTGATTTCGTAGTTTTGATTGAAACTAAAAAAATTTGGATCGATAAAGACTTGAACAAATTTAACTAGAAAAATATCCGGGTAAGTTTTATACATTTCTTTTAAAACAGGATGATTATCTCTCAATCCAAAATAGAGTAGGCTTATCGCTTTTTGACGAGTAACAATTTGGCTGGTTAAAAAAGTTGCCAAAGAGGATAAACCTAAGACAATAGTATATTTTATGACTTGAAAATAATTAACTCTATACTTTATTTTTTTTAGTGTTACTATAGGAGACATCAGCGCTAACAATAATAACCAAGTGCCTATACCTAATAGTAAAGCAATTCCTTCAAATGAACGAATTTGTAACAGGAGCCCTAGGGAAAAACCCAAAAGACTCAAGCCAAATAATGTTTTTCTAGAATGTCGTTTTTTATAACTGTCTTCAATATAAAAAATTAATAGCATACAAGATATGCCCATCAGCGTAGCCGGAAAATGAGACCAAGGAATATCTGAAAACGATACAAAGTTACTTGAAAATATTACAGTTATGGTATAAATAAAAGCAATTAAATTTGACGTTTTAATTTTTGAATTCATCGATAAAGTTTCAGGGATGTCTTGGGGTTTATTTAATGCATGATTAATTAAAAAAAATGCTGAAATAAAAAACACTAAAGTCGTTAATATAAATGATAAGCGATTAAGTAAGACTAGAGAATTTTTTGGATCTGTAGAAAAAAGCTTAGTTACAAGAACGCCTAAAGTTATATAGCCAGATCCCACAAGACCATTTTCTACTGAACCCGACGATTTTCCTGACAAAACGTCTTGAAGTGCCTTTAAAAAAACACTTTGATCCCACCAACTCAGTTGCACAATCTCTCCTTGACCAGAATCAGGTAGGATTAGGACAATTAGCAAAAGTAATACGGCAAAAACTAATGTAGTATTGATTTTCATGGCTTTAACCCGATTTTATCGAATTTTACAGATTATTTGACTACAATCTGCAAATTATAGGGATTGTCATAATTTTATGGAAACATAAGAGCTTTTAGAATTTATAACGTAATCCAATAGCTCTCAATTAGTATGTTTGAGGAGGAACAACATCCATTGGAATTACTGGATTATTGGTGTTTTTATCATTAAACCAAGCTACATCCTCTTGAACCATAGTCAGAATAAGTTGATATTTTCCAGGCGTTGGAGGTGTACGGACAATTGCATTTACTGCAAAGAAATCTTCGGGTGAAACATCCCAAGGTAAACTTGTGCGATCGCCATCTCCATCAAACTCAGCTAACTTGCCATTAGCATCTATCCAACGATAAGAGAAATTCGTTTTATTCTTACCTTCTTGAGTCCATATAAAATTACTTTTGTTTTCAACTAAAGCTACTATTTTTATAGATGAGCTTGTATAAACAGAATTTGAGGGAATATCCAGAACAGTTATACCCTGAGAAAATGATTTTTTGAGTGGAAATTGAATTGTAGCAGAGGTGAACTTGTTTGAAAAACTGTTAGTTTCTTGTACAGCATACTTGGAAATCAGACTATCAGTTTTTTCACCTAAATTAGGAGAGATCATACAAAGTCTTCCTTGAATATTTTTACTAGCTATATCAAGCCAATGTAAAATCCTTACTGTATCCATCGGTTCAGTAGTCGTTCCATAGTTTGGTGGCTGATTCCCAGAGTAGCCATTAACAACTGGTACATTAGCTTCAATACCAGCCCACATTGCTGTTAACTGATCTGCCCAAAAAGGTCTTGCCGGATTCAACGATACATAGGCAAAATCGCAGTTAGTCTGCATTAAGTCACGAAGTTCTGCAACTTCTTCTATCCAGGGAGCTTTTTCATAGTTAGGTAGGTTTAAAACAATTTGCTCTGACACGCTGACAAGGCAAATAAAACTTACTATTAGCAAACGCAAATATTTGCTATTTACTAATATCTTTAAAAGAGAATCTGCATTTAATAAAACTGCAATAAATAAATAAAAATAAGCAATAGTCCATATTCTACTCACGGCTCTAATAACAGAAGCTCCAGGTACAACTTCATAAATAATTCGCCATAAAGATAATCCAAAGGGTAAACGTAATGATAAACAGAATATTATAATAAAAACAATCAGACAGATTTTAATAATTTTATATCTTTGAATAGTTAATAAAGACTTTAACCGGAGAATTGTGTATATAGATAGTCCAGTCAAAATAATCAATGTCAAGCCTGCGAATAAATGATGTTCATGTTGCATGGGTAAATCACGGGAAACCCAACCTAGCAAGGATGACCACAGACTACCTGGTGGAACGGAAAACCAGGAAGAAAGTCGTGGAATCATTGTATCTACATCTGAATAAGATCTTCCTCCTAAAATTAACTTGGCTTTCAAATAAGGGAATAAGGTAAAAACTGTTAATGCTAACCAGCCCAAAGTAATGCTAATAGCTTGTTTATGACTCTTTTTCCAGTAAGTTATAAAACGATGTCTGGCTTCAGATTCTAGTTTATAAGCTATGCCCAAAAATATGGGTAAGCTAAACATTAAAAACCATCCTAAATAAATCCCCGACAGAATTTGTAAATAAGTGAGTAAGAGTAGTAAAAAAAGCCGTTTTGAGGTCGGCTTTTTCATAAAATTTAATGCCGTTAGGAAAACGAAAGGCGTAAAAAACTGGGGAAGTAACTGCTGATGCCCAATCTTGACAATTCGAGGCATACTGAAGGCAAATAGGAAACCCCCTAAAGCACTGAGTCCATGACCTACGTTGAGTTTTTGCATCAGGAAAGCAAAACTAACAAAATTAGCAATACAGACGGCAATCATCCATAGCTGGAATGCAATATCTGATGAAAAAAATGCTCTAAATAGCCAATATATGGGGGCTGAACCAAAAAGATTTTCAGAAAAAGCCAATACTTCTTTGTATGGAAAAAAGAAGGTGGGTGACCATACATCCCCACTATAGTCACTGTTAACTAGTAGTTGAAAAGAATGCTCTAAAAAATAATTATTAAGTCTTGTGTCTCCCGGGTCAGTTTGCATCAGCGAAAAGCCACTGACAAGCGTCGGGTGGAATGCTATCCAAACTCCTATGCCACATAAAACAATGTATGGAAATAATGATTGTAACTTTAAAAAAAAGTTTTTCATGAAAATCAAGATAACTTTCTCTACGCCAGAAATTGTCAATAAGATGTAATTTCTGTAAATAACTTATTTAATAAGTTATTCATCTTCCCAAATCTTTCACCAAGAGGTTATACTTTATAATGCAATAAATAGCCCATATACCATCTCTCCATCCTATCTTTTTACCTTCCTTATAAGTACGACCATAATAGGATATACCAACTTCGTAAATACGACAATTCATTTTCGCCACCTTTGCCGTTATTTCGGGTTCAAAGCCAAATCGATTTTCTTGGATTTTGATGGATTGAACAATCTCTCGTCGAAATGCCTTATAGCAAGTTTCCATATCGCTTAAATTGATATTCGTGAGCATATTCGACAAGGTGGTTAAAAACTTGTTGCCTACCATGTGCCAATAATACACGACTCGGTGAGGTCTACCTCCTTGAAAGCGTGAGCCAAAAACGACATCGGCTTTATCCTTAAGGATAGGATTGATCATGAGCGGATATTCGTCAGGATCGTATTCTAGATCAGCATCTTGGACAATTACAATGTCTCCAGTTGCAGCAGCAAATCCGCTCCGTAAAGCGGCTCCTTTGCCTTGATTTTTTCGATGGTAAATGACGCGCTCAACCTGCGCTTCTAATCTTGATTGTAGGAGTTCTCGTGTACCGTCTTTTGAACAGTCGTCAACTATGATAATTTCAACATCTCTCATGGGAGATGCTTTTACTGCTTCAACCACTTGACCAATCGTTCCTACTTCGTTATAGCAAGGTATGATAACTGATAGTTTCATTTTCAAATAGTTACTCCTTTTTCGTTACAGTACAGAAATTATTCATTCCAAACTGGAAATATTGGTGTTGAAAATTTTGGAATCCAATTTCACCTATCAATACTTTTTCAAGAGACTTGCGAGTATAGTATCTTTTATGATCTCTGATTTCTGCTTCACTGACTATCTTTAGTCGATAAGCTAAAAACTCTAGTATAGGTTGAGACCAGATAGATGGAACTGTAATTATAAGCTTACCTCTAGGGACAAGTATTCGATATATTTCTTTTAAAATTTCCTTTTCATATTCAATATGTTCCAAAACGGCAAGCATTGTAATTACATCAAAACTTGAATTATCAAAAGGCAAATGATTATTAAGTTTTAGTTGCTTTGTTGTAATATTGCCCGATTGATAAACCTGAACTTTAAAATCTACACCTACTCCATATTTTATATGACTAGATATAGACCTTAAAAAAGTAGCTGACACACCACAACCAACATCTAGTAGAATAGAATTTTGAGGAATATGGGGTTTGACTCTCCTTAATCTCATCCATCGCAGCAGTGGTTCTAATAAAGGTTCTTTTATTTTTTTCATTGCTTGAATCCTATTTTTTTATTGTAAATAAGTAATTGATTCACCGCTATAGTGAAAATCAAGAAAATGAAAATGACAACACCAACTAATTCATGGTTTTCTAAATAGCTAATTCTAAACAGTAGTCCTTTCCATGTCCATATTAAACATATGATAAGTAGATTGAGATCATGGTCTTTGATTAGACTGATAGTCGCTAATACATAATGAGGCTCATCACCTGTGGGAGTTCTATGGCTTACCAAAGCATAGTAAAAATATGCAACTAATACAATCAATGCAATAATTAATGAAGCAAATGGTTTGACTTTGGTTCGGTACAGTTTATTAATTTTAGCTATAACAGTCATTTTTAGGAATTATACTTAAATAATCACAATCTATCTTAGACCAAACATAGTGGCTTTTCACAAAGCGTTGCCCTTGTAATCCCAACTGATAGCTGACGGAGTTTTGGATCATGCCTACAGCCACGAGAAATTCATCCTTATTCTTATACCAAAGTCCCCCTTGCGCCCGCCTACACTGTCCGACTAAAACATCGCATCGCCCATTAACTAAAACCGGCTTACCCACAGCCCAAGCTTCTAACAAAACCAGAGAAAGACTTTCATAAGGCGAGGGCATAACTAAAGTATCACAAGCCGCGATCGCATCCCACTTGGTTTGCTCATCCACAAACCCCAACGCGAGGATATCTGGATGCTGGGGAATCGGCATAGCTGGCTTTCCTAGTAAGACTAACTTTCTGGGTTTTGTTTCCTGCGATCGCAACTCCATGAAATAACCAAACAACTCCTCGCATCCCTTAGACGGATCGATTCTGCCAATATACAACAAAAATGGCTCATCAATTTTATAGTTGTGCCGAAACGCTGCTGCACTATAAACATCGGGGGGTTCTACCGCCACTCCCACAATTGGTCCTTCACACTTAGCATTGGGAAAGCGTGCTTGTATCAAATCCCGTTCTTCTGGCGTATTGAAGATAAACCCACAGGGTTTTTCAAACAACCTATCCCACATACTCAGATATAGCGTCCACTCATTATGAGCTAAAGGCGCTAAATACGCTTTTTGAGCCACCCAGGGTAAGATAAAATAAGTCGTCGCATATAAATACGTGAAAAAGATAAACGCATCATACTCATCTTGATACGCTTTGACATAGTTGATCAGGTCAGGGGACCAGGGTCCTTGAGCTTGCATCCAAGCCTCCTGCTCCTTTAGCGAGACCGTTTTGATCCGAGCGTAAATTTTATCAGATAACCGATTGAAACTGGCGATATCTCTGGGTTTTGCTACCGGAAAACGCCGCACTTTTACACCCAATACGTCTGAAACTCCTGGCGAATAGTGATTCTGCCAAGTCATATAGTCCAAAGCACAAGTTGTTAGGATTTCTAAATCCCAATACTGAGACATCCTTTGGGCAATCTGAAGACAGAGCGATTCCGCCCCCCCATTAACCTCCAATCCGCAGCGTTGAACAACAAAGGCAACTCTATGCATTTTTTGAGCTATATCCCAAATTTCTTTGACCTTGATATCATTTTCAATGACCTTGAAATTTCGCATTTCATGTTGAGATTGGGACATTTTTGAGTGATTTTCTCCTGGCTCAGAAAAACCCACAATTCCACCTCGCTTTAAAATTCGACAAAACTCTTTGATTATGTGATCAGGATTGGGGACATGGTGAAACGCATCAAAACAGAGGATGCGATCAACACTTTCATCAGCAAGAGGTATTTGTCTCCCATCAAATAGGATAAATTCTGGCTTTGGCTGAACTCCTATAACAGGTTGGCGATTGTATAGTTCTTGCCCAATTTTGAGCGCTGTATTTGATACATCTAGAGCAATGACGTGACAACCGACTTGGGTCAAATATCTAGAAGTCCAACAGGAGCCGGAACCAAAATCAAGGACAGTTATTCCCGGAACAATTTTTAATCCCTGTAAAATCTGACTGAAACATAGGAGGAGTTCTGGAGTTTCATCAATAGAAGCAAAAGGCTTGATTAAATGGTACTCCCAATTATTCAATCTTGCAAAATAAGCTTCAGCTGCTTCATTAATTTCCTCTAAACTTAACTGCTTTATTATTTGTTTGACATCAATAAGCTCACCCGATTGTTTAACTTTTAATTGATCCGTGAAGTGAGTTGTTTGTAACTTTGATTTTTTAGGACTAATTTGGCGCAATAATCTAATGGCTTTATTTAAATTTTTTATCACGTTCATTGGCAATAAAAATGGATCTATAGAAATCACTCTAGTTGGTCTTCAGGATAACTTCGGTATAAAAAAGCAGGCTTTTTCTTCCCGGCTTTTTGCTGGTTTAGCGCCCGCACAAAAATATATTGTCCCAAATCCGGTTCTCGATATTTCAAAAAAGGTTGTAATTGAGCGACTGAGCAGTAATGATTGGCAGAATTTTCATGGACATCAGCCGTAAACATTGAGTCTATTGTAAACCCCATATAATTAAGTAACAAATACAACTCGTGCTTATTATATTCTCGATTGTGTCTGCCATAATATCCATAACCAGAATAGGGATCGTAGATATTAGCCCCGGCAATCATTTTACTAACATTTTCTAAGCGACTGACATTTGGTGTTGTCAATATTAGCACACCATTGGGCTTTAAGACTCGTTTTATTTCCTGGAGAACGGCAACAGGATCTATAACTAAGTGTTCAATGATTTCACAAAATAAAACACCTTCAAATTCGCCATCTTTAAAGGGGAATTTATCACATTCTACGTTAAAGTGAAAAGAATCAAATTTTATTGAACATTCTTTGCCCGTGTTAAAATCTTTGTATTTTACTTTTTGGACGATGCGATCAGTAACAGGAGAACCAAAATAGTTGGCTAATACTAATTCTAGTTGAGTAAATTTTTTGAGGAGTAGAGTTGTGAAGTAGGGATTAGCGCCCAATTCTAAACACTTACCCGATAGATCTCGAACTAACCCGTAGGTGTAGACAAATCGTCGAAAATCTTGATCACAGTAATTCGCCATTTCCTGAGCCGGAGCATCAGCAACTAAAACCGACTTTAAGTAATTTCGGAGTTTCTGCTCACTTACTCCTTCGGGCAAAGGCAATTCGGGACTCAAATGGAAGACCGTATTTGGCGTTCCATTTAATTTATTTTGAAATTTATATTTTGTTTTTTTTAAGAGTTGAGTAATTGTGTTCATTTATTCAATTTGATAGCCTTTATAGTTTACCACAGAGATCGAGTATATGTTGATTAATTACAGATTGTATAAAAGAATTTCGTCTTTTCTGTTGAGCTTTGAGTACAGTTCTTCGTAATCTGGGATCTTTGACCAGTAACTTGGCTAACGCAGCAACTTGAACTTGATCATCTTTAGTCGTAAACAAAATTCCCGCTTCGTCCAGGGTTTCAGTAACTGCACTACTTTTATATGCCAAAACCGGAACATCAAACCACATCGCTTCCACGAATGGCACACCAAACCCCTCGTGTTCACTCATTGACCAGAATAGGTGTGCTGTACGGTAAAAGGCAAGCAATTGACTCTCACTAACAAGTCCTGAAACTATAACATAATCCTTTACACCGAGTTCTTGTATTTTATCCAGGAGGTAACAGTAATACGGATCATTGATATCTCCCCATCCAGCCAGAATTAGCCTCGCCTGTTGATCCATCGTCAGGTAATGGTAGAATGATTCTAGCAGATGAGTCTGGCATTTATTGGGGGCAATACGACCCACAAAAAGCAAATTGGATTTTCCATCCTGTAATTGCTCCATCAACGTAGCATCTGCGGCCATATCCCACTTGCTTGGGTCTACGATTATAGGCAAAACCCCTGGCTGATCAAACCCAACGGCTGCGAGTTCCGCTGCATTATAGGCAGAATCTCCTACAGATAAGGGAAAGTGTTGAGCCAATTGATTCAATTCAACACGTCCTTTTTCTAAAAGTTGTGCAAATTCGGGTCTATAGGGTCGAAAAAACTCCGCAGGCGTGATATTATGATAGACTAAGCACTTTGAACCCGGATGCGCGATCGCATAGTCGGTGAGTTCTGAGCCGATCGAATGGTGGTAGATGATCCCAGCTTGCTCACTAATGTTATTGGGCTTGAATAATTTGGCTTCATGGGCAACTCGCTCATCAATATAGCGGACAAAAATATCGGATTGATAACCACAGCAACGCAGATAATCTCGAATAGTTAACGCCTGATTTGAGATGGCATCCCCATAGGCTAAATTAGGTAGAAGTTGATGGATTTCCTTAAGCTTTCCCCCTCTTGTTGGCTGTAGAAGCTGGTTGACAGGTCTAGATAAACCCAGGGCGACTTCATAACGTTCAATAACTTTATCCCATACAGCATTTTCTTTGGCATAAGCTTGACCCCTAGTCCCATAGCTTAACAATTCTTCCCCTGCCATTTGATCAACTTTGGCAAATAATTCTGCCCATTCTCCCTCACTCCCCGCTAACCAACCCCCTTGACTGGCTTCTACCGCCATCGCCGTTGCTAAACAGTCTCGATTCGCCGCCACAGGTTTCCCGTAAAACCAGGCTTCCATGATTACACGGGAGAAGCTTTCATTACGGCTGGGTTGAAATAATCCGATACAGTGGGTAAGTAATGCGGCTTTTTCCGGTTCACCTACTAAACCTAAATCAATCACACCCTGTTCTGAGTGATCATAGGATTGATTACCTGAACCAGCCAGGACTAATTTCAGGAGCGAATTCGGATAATTCTGTTTGAATCTGAGATAAGACTTGACTAAAAGATTAGTGTTTTTTGTGGGATCACGACGCCCTAAGTAAAGCACAAAGCGTTCTGGATGCTCTTTGTCTCCTCTATTTACTAAGTTTTGAGCCTCATTCTGACTAACTTCTATTCCTTCCCCAATGACTAAAGTTTTGGAAAGAATGCCTGGACCATATAACCGCCTTGCCAGTTGAGCTTCGCCGTCGCTATTAAAGAATAAACCCTTTGCCTGATGAAAAGTATTCGCAATTTCTGATAGATAGGCATAAACTTCATCATGTAAACAGGGCTGCAAAAAAGCCTTACTCGCTACAATATGCAGTCCGTTTAAGATAACACCATAAAGATAAGGAATAAATAGAAACGCTTGATAGGTTTGGTATTTTTTGGATATATAATTCAGCAACTTGGGAGAATTAATATTTTCCGAGCAGAAAATAGCCGATTCTCCAGATTTAACGGGATTGACCCCAGGTTTAAGTTGACAAGGGGGTAAACTTAGCATAACGCGATTAACCTGATCAAACGCCGCGCGATCGCGACGACTCACCGGAAACCGCCGAATAAGAAACCCAGACTCCCGACTAACTCCGGCTTTGAGATGGTTCACCGCCCAGTCATCATGAAAGGAACGACAGCAGGTGGTTAGCACTTCAATTTTATGACCCCGACGCGCCAAACGGGTAGCTATTTGCCACGCTTGTTGCTCGGCTCCTCCTGTTAAATTCTTACCAAACCAAGGTGTTACGATAGCCAGGGGTTTCATGGTTTGTACCCAATCACTGCATAATCTTGTGAACCATAGAAATACTCATTAAAACGTTCTGCAACTTGAGAACCACTCAGTTTAAACGATTCGCCATAAGGATGGAGGTTGATAATGTCTACTTGTTCCAATCCGCAGTGTTCTAGCATAAATTTCACTAAAGCACTCGGTAAAGGTTTGAGATGACTGGGATCAAGGTAGAAATTATGCGTTCCCACTAAGACATTTTGAGGATTTGGGGTTTCAAATAGGACTAACCCTCCTGACTTTAACACTCTGACACTTTCGTTCATCAAATTCATTAATACAGGAAAAGGTAAATGCTCGATCAAGTGAAATCCTGTAACTGCACCCAGGCTACCATCAGGTTTAGATTGTAGATAAGTTAATGCATCCGCTTCGATAACATCAAGCTCTCTAGTTTTACACTGCTCCAGCATAATCTGACTAATATCTAAACCCTGTGCCACATATCCCGCATCTCGCAGTAACTCTACCCATTCCCCACGCCCACATCCTATATCCAAGATAGGCGAGTCTTGTGTTCCAATCTTAGCTTCAGCAATTCGGGGTAAGTAGACCTTTAATCGAGCCAATATTTCCTCTCTACTTCCACGAAAATGATCTGTAAGTGCTCCATAAAACCCATCGAACAAGCCTTTTTCTTCTTGGAAGGTTTGCAGTTGATCTGAAGTAAAATGTTCAGGTAACCAAGGACGTGTCTCATCTAAAAAACAGGCAATTATTTGCTTTTGTTGAGTTAAATCATTTTTGATACTACTGTATTTTTTAAGATGACGCTCATCCATGGACTTAATTTGATCTTGAAGAACCGCGATTTGCTGGTTCAACTGTTGATTCAGGGCTAGCGACTCTCTCAGAGCTTGAATTAAAGAGAAATTAACAGCACGTTGCTCTTTAAAGAGAAAGGTATAAAGTTTCAAAACAAACCTCTGCAAATCTCGGCTGATTGTAAACGGAAAACGATTCAGTTTTTCCGGAAACTCTGTGCGAACTTGAGACTTAGATTCGGCATTATTGAGTAATGCCTGTATTTGGGAAATAATCCGCAGGTTGATGCCATTATTCGGCTGCAAATTAATGCCAGTAGATTTTTCTTTCCATAACGGTTTATTCTGAAGTTTTGCTACCTCTTCCCGAACTTTTTTCATTAATTCGTCAACATCAATTTCTGGGTTATTTGCTTCAATCATACTTACTAACAGGGAAGAAACTTGAGTAATTTTTGGGTTAAATTTTTGAAATTATGGGGTCAGACAAAAAACAGCCTCAGGTTTGACCTGAACCTCGGCTTGCAAATCGACGACGCCTTCACAATGATTGCCATTGCTCACTTCAAACACGACTAAATCATCAATCCAGTCATAACTTAACCCTTCTTGAGAATGAACTCCTATGGTTACTGTATAAATTCCCTTATGTAAGTTACAAGGAATTTGAAATCCTACACTCAATTCTTGTCCCCTGTCAAGCTGGGGCAATTGACAGTTCAATAATTGAGTATTCGTGCCATACATAACCAACCCCATTAAGTTTCTAATGGAAATACCAATAACCAAATCGGATAGATTTGCATTAACGGCTAATTTTACCTGAATATTAAACCGAGAACCCGTTTCTATCGTCTCTACCTTGCGGTTATAGCTATTGGTAATATTGACCTCATTAATTACGGCAATTCGGGTACCATGTCTGTATTCATGTAATTCAGGTAGGGTTCGGTTTGATGAAGTTTCGGGTTGGCAATGATTGAACTCTAGCCTTTCTCTAGGCGAAATAATTTGTTGATGATTACAGGACTTATCTGAACTCAATAGCGCTGTATAATGATCAATAACTCGTTTAGGCTGACCCACCTCAATGATTGAGCCATAATTTATCAATGCCGCACGAGTACAAAGCATTTTAATGCTGGCTGAATCGTGGGAAACAAAAAGAATGGTTACGCCTTGCTCTTTAAGCTGGCGAATTCGTTTCATGCAACGCGCTTGGAACCGAGCGTCACCGACGGCAAGAGCTTCATCTATGATTAGAATAGTGGGATCAATATTTGCCACCACAGCAAAAGCTAGGCGAACAACCATTCCACTAGAATAGGTTTTCACGGGTTGGTCGAGAAAATCACCGATATCCGCAAAAGCCGCAATGCTATCAAACTTTGCTGCTATTTCTTCCCGACTTAAGCCGAGAATTTGACCATTAAAAAAAACATTCTGTCGCCCGGTAAACTCTGGATTGAACCCACTCCCTAACTCCAATAAGGCGGAAACTCGACCATTAACCCACACCTCACCTGTCGTTGGTGTCAGCGTTCCGGCTATGATCTGTAGCAGGGTACTTTTCCCTGAACCATTCTGTCCCACAATACCCAAAGTCTCCCCTGGGGCAACTTCCAGGTTGATATCGCGCAATGCCCAAAACTCTTGGGCGCGGCTCTTTCCTGGCAGTACTATTTCTTTGAGTCTATCGAGGGGACGGTTATAGCGCTTATAGCACTTGGAGACATTTGTCAATGAAATCGCTATCTCACTCATCACACCATTAGGGTTTTAGCAACCTCTAGAGGACATCAGCTGACGCTAATCGCGTCGCTGTTCAATTCACACACCACACTAAAACACTACCAAATAAACTTACCTAGCGCACCTCGCTAGGTCTTGGGAACAAGTCAGAACACAAAATGTTCTTGGAGGTTGGGTAGAGCGTAAGCGTTACCCAGCCGACAAAGGTAATATGCTCCTATGGTCTTGCCATTACTGACCGCTGCTTACCCCGTGCAGTTCCAACATCTTTAAGACTTACACAAAGATGCTTCCTCTGCCTGCTTAGGGTTAGTAGCACGCTCGATAAGCATTTGGGCAGTGCCTCCACCCTTGATATACCGTAGGGTGGGCATTGTCCACCAGCCTTAAATCAGTACCATTCTACTTTGGGTAAGTCGGGTGTCGGGTGTAGTTTGTACTTATTTGACTGAGCCTAAATCAGAGCGAACAGGAGTCTGTTTTGGATCAGAAGTAGCAACTTTTTTTAAATTCATTGCCTTTTTGAAAAAAGGCTGAGCCAATTGTCTATCTTGAAGTTATCTGCTATCCTGCAAAACCTTGTTTAACTGAATACCCAAAGGTCTTTTATCTAAACTAACTCCCAAATTTATCGGTGTGAAGCACCTTGATAGTTTAATTTGCAGTGAAATGTTAGAGCCTGTTTTTAATTGAGAGATATCCAAACTTTCCTGATACTCACCTGGAGAATTAATCAAGCGTTGGTAGTAATAAATCGTTTGTCCTTGTTGTTCTAAGTTGAAGTCAATAGTCAGAGGACGCCTTTGAGCATCGGCATGATGGACAATATAATTGAGCATGAGATAATTTCCAGTGACTGTATAGGTTTCTTCAAACAAGCCGCTAGTCTGGCGGTCACTGTATTCAGCAGGTTTGTAACAGAAAAAATGTGATTGGAAAGGAAGTTTACCATAGCTAGTTTTTACTTCATAAATGGCTCCGACGACTATGGCTGTTGTCATTGCTATAAGGAAATAACGCCAAGCTTTAGGCAACGGTATAAGCCGGATTATCGGGGCAATAGATTTTTCTTGTTGTTCATTTACATTGGATGCTCCTAGCAAGATAAACAGTAAGAAAAGCAGGTTAGGTATCAACAGGGAATGACCATAGATATTCCCCGAAAATAGTCCCAATATCAGTATAGTTATGATTCCCGTGTGTCGATTTCTTAGGTACAGACCTTGGTAAAGAAATAAAGAACAAAAAATAACCAACCCAACCAGACCCATTTCCACGAGAATTTGCAGAAAATAGTTATGGGCATTTTCTCCATTATATGTTGCAAAGAAATCAGACTGGCTAAACTCAGCAATTGAACTTTGGCGATAAAAAATGCCCTTACCTAAACCCACAATGGGATAGTGGCTGTACATTAATAGATTGGAACGAAATATTTCGGGTCGCTGACTTAGGGCAGTGTTGAAGTCTTCAAAAGATTGAGATTGTAACACTGAATAAAGTCTGCTGAATAAGCCTCTGTTATCCCAGTGAATACTTAAATAAGCTGTTCCTAAAACTAGAATAAAACTCAAGACAACTGTTGTTAGCTTACCTCGGTTTTTATTTCGGAAAACAAAAAATAAATAACTAATAACGACAATACCTAACATGACGATCGCAAAGCGAGAAGCACTAACAACGACTCCAGCAACCGCCAGTAATGAAAAAGCCCCGGCTATCCATTTAATCAGGACATTAGTGCTGCTTAAATAATAGAGTCCCCCCATAACAGCGGCTAGGGCAAATCCTCCATAAGCGTGAATATCGGGGAGAAAGCTGTTGACACCCAGCGCGACGCCATCTCGGTTGTAGCCAAGTCCCGTTAACTTTGACCACAGCGCATACCCTAAAATGATAGTTGTCGCTATAGCCAGAGGTATTAAGAGGCTTTGTTTTAACTGTGACGGAGTGCGGATTAGGATGAGTAACCTGATGCTGAGTGTAATCGCAGCGGTAAAAATAACTAAGTCTCTGAGGGGAAAATAGTCATCATGAAAGCTGAGGTAGCGGATATTAGCAAGATTATAGAAAAATCCTTTAACAGAGTAGGGAGATACAGACTGGTAAAGATTGCGAGATATAGCGATCGCGACGGTTATAATGATAACAAGGTGAAAAGCAATTAGCAGGAATTCAAGTATCCTAGCTTGATCTCGGTCTGTATTCCGATCAATTTTTAATCGCTTGGTAAAAACATATAGAAGAAATAGCCCGAATAAAACCCCAATCACACAATCTAGGCTCAAAATATCTGCCATGGGAATGGCGATATTAAATAGGGCTTGAGTTTGAGGGAAAACACCTGCTGTGAAGGGAAGTAAAAATACTAAAATACCAATACCATAAAGAGGATGAATTACCGTTGATATCAATATTCCTAAAAATAGGACTACATTTACCCAATGTAAGGCGTTATAAGCGTTGAAAAAAACTTGGATAATGAAGCAACTAATCAGAAAAATTGTTGAAGCTAAAAAGTGAAATTTTATTACCTTAGTCATCAGCGAATATACATTGAACTTAAGTATTATCTGTTACCGATTCCCTGTTCCATTTCTGACTGTTTACAGACAGGGTAATCTTCCAGAACAGTAATACAATGCTGGGCGGTTTTCCAGAGACAGTCAGGAGGTAAGCTAGTTGTAGTCGCGTCTAAGAGAGTCGCGATCGCCTTTTGCTGAGATAAGGGTGCTGGCGGTTGACTGGAAACTGCTAGAATTTTGGGGTGAGCGGTGGGTATGACTTGTTCTGTGGCACAGACTAACGATTCATGCAGTTTCTCACCGGGACGCAACCCTGTAATCTTAATTGGGATATCCAGTTCTGGCATGAAACCCGCTAACTGGATCATTTGTTGTGCCAAGTCTAAGATTTTTACAGGTTGACCCATATCCAAAATTAGTGTTTGACCGGATTGTCCCACAGCAAGGCTCTGAATCACAAGCTGAGAGGCTTCAGGAGTGGTCATGAAATAACGGGTCATATTGGCATCAGTGACGGTGACAGGACCACCTCTGGCAATTTGTGCCTGGAAAATTGGGATAACACTACCGCGACTTCCCAAAACATTGCCAAAGCGCACCACAAGAAAGCGGGTTTGGCTTTTGGCGGCGCACGCTTTAACCAGGAGTTCAGCTAAGCGCTTGCTTAAGCCCATAAAGTTACAGGGATCAACGGCTTTGTCGGTAGAAATGAGGACAAAGGTATCTACACTCTGTTGTTCCGCCAGTTGTGCTAGATGAGCCGAAGCTAAAGCATTATTTTCCAGGGCTTCAGTGGGGTTATGCTGCATTAAGGGGACATGTTTGTGAGCCGCCGCATGGAAGACAATTTCCGGATGCCAGGTTTGGAAGATGGTCTGGATACGACTCTGATGGCGGATATCGGCAATAATGGGTGTCGCTTTCAGGTTGGGGAAGTCTCGGCGCAGTTCTTGTTCAATGTTGAAAATGCTATTTTCCCCGCGTCCGAGTAATAGGAGGTGTTGGGGTTCGAGACGGGCAAGCTGGCGACAGATTTCTGAGCCAATTGTACCGCCTGCACCCGTAACTAGAGCCGTGCGCTGATAGACTTGCGATCGCGCGGAGGGAAATTGCTGATTAAATTCATCGGCAAAGTCCAGTTTAATCTCCGGGCGTCCCAAGATATCCTGAATTTGGATGGGTCTAGCTTGGGGGGTCAGCGAGCGATCGCACAACAGTTCTGCCTGTCCCGGTAATACTTTCAGCTTCAAGGCGCTACCCTGGGCGAGATCCACCAATTTACGGATTTGGGATGCCTTAGCCGAGGGCATAGAAATTAGCACTTCATCGGCGTTGAGGCGTTGGGCAATGGGTACAAGTTGGGATGTCGCACCGAGAACAGGTATACCCTCCACTTTACGTCCCATCTTCGTGGGATCATCATCCAGAAAGCCAAGAATTTCTAAGTTAAGCTGGCGATTTTGGTTGACTTCCTGGACAATTTGTGATCCCGCCCGCCCCGCACCGACTAATAGTACCCGCTGGGAATCTTTAGGTGAAGCCGTGCGATCGCGTGGGTGGTAAAGGACAAATCGACGACGGGCATAGCGCAGGGCTATCATCCCCATCACACAAAAACTCCAGTCAATCACAGCCACACCCAACGGAATTCCCGAAAAGGAGGTAAAACGGGGAATCAGTAAGCGAGTGATGACTAGAAGTAGTAAGGAATATAGGGTGATGGACTGACAAAGGGTGGTGGCATCTTTCAGTCCAAACAGACGCCAGACTTGCCTGTACAGACCAAACGTGGCGTGAAACAGCAAACGCCCTGGAATCGCCAAGAGGGGAAGCATCCAAGCCAGGGTTTGGTGAGAAGCGGGAATATGACCGTCAAAACGGAACCAGAAAGCAAGGCTACAAGCTGACCAAGCTACAAATCCATCGAGTCCGAGTTGTCCCAATCGATATGCGGAAGGAAAGAGCCTTTTTTGGGGCATGAACGGCACCTCTAAGGCAATACTGGCTGCAACAAGGTATGATACATTGGCTTTAACGTCCTGGCTAGGATCACTTTTGTTCCCAATAGACCAGAATATCAGTCGCTCAAAACGTTTTCGGTTATTATCGCTCAGCAGGTTCGTAGTGGGAACTTTAGTTCCCTAAGCGTCGCTACTTTTTCTGGGAGAACTCATCCTTAAGGCGTCTGGCTTGATCGCGGATAATCGCAGCAAGGATGGCAACCATGAAACTGGCGATCGCAGCCAGTACAGCAATTTGTACTAGGGAGCGCGTCGGTTCGACTTTGGATTCGCTTAAGAGTTGGATAGAAATAATTTGAGAGGTAAACTCAGCTAGATTCTCCTGAGCCGGTTCGAGATACTGTTTGTCAAATTCTAGGGCGGCGATTTGAGCTAGAACTCCTGCTCGTTGTGTCTCTAGCGCCTCCAGCCTGAGAGTGGTTCTAATCCGTTCGGGATCGATACCATTGGAGTCACGAACTTGAGCAATTTGTTGTTCAAGCTGTTCGAGAACCTGTTGCTGTTTGCTGATTTCCAACTCGATGCTGAAGAGACTATTCGCGATCGCTTGACCCAATGTGGCTTGAAACTCCTGCTGGAGAAGGGTAGAGACTTGGGTGCCAGCTTCAGTGATAAAACGGGTATCGGGCGATCGCACGGTGATGTCGATCTGCTGGGTTTCGGTGTTATAGTTGGGTTTGACCTCAGTTTCGTCGATTTTGTCGTAGTGATTCTCCAACAGTTTTACCGTTTGGTTACTGGCTTGCTGGATATCAACGCCAGGGATACCGGAAACGGAGATGGGAACCGGGGTGACTGAGAGGGTGAGCTGCTTCTGGTATTGTTTGGGCATTAGCAGGGAAAGAGCGATCGCGATCGCTGAGAGTCCCAAAGTTCCCCATGCCATAAACCTCCAGTTGCGGCGGAAAAACTGAATAATATCGAGTAAGGAAATTTCATCTTCATCCTCAATGGTTCTCAGTTCTGTGTTTTGCATCAATTTTGTTTACCTCCTACACCAATGATCATGACCACAACTAGCATACAGCGACGAGCTGTAGCACCATGAGATTGAATTCAATAGTGGATATCAATCCAACCTTTCTAGACTTAACTGGGAAAATCAGCAACCCTAGTATCATTGTTGATGTGGTGGGTTGGGGGTATGGGGTTCTACTAGCGTGACCCAGCTAAAATCGTAGAATAGGTTGTAGGTTGGGTTGGCGCATGTTACCCAACAGAATTTAGGGCTAAAGCTCTTACTACTGGCGTGACCAAGTTGACCCATAAGAAGGCTTTGCGTCCCTACGGTTTCCAGGCGTAAGGTTAATCCCTCAAATCTAGATCAGGCAAGCCAATGGAAGAACTACTAGAGTTGAAAGGTTTACTCCTCAAAGGTGATATTTCTGGGGCATTAGTCATTGTTGAAGAATTGGAGGAAATGAGCAGAGACGACAAAATCAATAATATTCGTAGCTACGCCAAGATTTTGCTCCTCCATTTAATCAAACAACAAGCTGAAAACCGCACTACCCGCTCTTGGGATGTCTCTATTCGGAATTGTGTCCTAGAGATACAGAGCAAAAATAAACGACGCAAAGCAGGCGGTTATTATCTTAAACCGGAGGAATTGCGCCTCGCCCTAGAAGAAGCCTATGAACAAGCCCTCAATGGCGCATCTCTCGAAGTCGCTGAAGGATTTTATGCTCCAGAAACTTTAGGGAACATGATTGACCGCAACAGTATTATTGATAGCGCCATGCTCCTCATTTTACCTAACTCAGACCCATCGAATTAGGTTGTATGCCCTACAGTTAATTTACCCTCGAAAATCTTCCACCAGACTTGGGCATTACAATTCAAGAACGGCTTGGACTTCTTGCCACCGTGCCAGAATGGGTAGGGGCGGGTTTAGTTACATCTGGTTCATTGAAAAGGATAGTAGTCAAACCCGCCCCTAAACTCCCAACAAGACAGAAAAGTGATTTGGAGTATGAGAACGATGAATCTAGAGGCTGAATACGATCTGGACTTCTATGCTTGGATTCGTAAAAATGTAGAATTACTGCGGCGAGGTCGTTTGTCCGAAATTGATGTGGAGCATATTGCCGAAGAGTTAGAAAGTATGGGCAAGCGTGACCTCCGTCAACTTCGCAGCCGCTTACAGATTTTAGTCATGCACCTGCTCAAGTGGCAATATCAACCTGACAAACAAAGCAAAAGTTGGCTGGTGACAATTGATCATCAGCGCGATGAAATTGAAGCCCTATTGCTAGATAGTCCGAGTTTAAGAGGCGAGTTGGAGCAGGGATTGGCAAGGGTGTATCCGAAAGCTGTGCGGGATGCCTGTCGAGAAACGGGTCTTCCTGAGACGACATTTCCCTTATCCTGTCCTTTTGAGATAGAAGAGATTTTGGCTCAAAGTTTTCTGCCGGATTGCCGTTAGTTTTCTTAACTACTGTGATAATAGGGAGAATAAAATGGCAGGAGAAACCCTTTATGAACAAGACTTTTATAGTTGGGCATTCAATCAAGCGAATTTACTCCGTAAGGGTAGGTTTGAGGAGTTGGATTTGGGTCATCTGGTTGAGGAGTTAGAAGACTTGGGGAATCGTCACTACGATCAACTAGAATCTCGATTGATTCAGTTGATCGCTCACTTGTTGAAGTGGCAAGTTCAATATTGGAAACAAACGAACAGTTGGCGAGCGACGATTCGGGTGCAAAGAACGGCGATTGCCAAGCTGCTACGGCGTAATCCAGGTCTCAAATCTCGCTTAGATGAAGCGATGGAGGAAAGTTGGCTTGAAGCCAGGGATTTGGCGATTGCGGAAACGGATTTACCCGATGAACAGTTTCCTGACGTTTGTCCGTTTTCCTGGGAGCAGGTGATGCGCGAAGACTTTTGGCCGAATTCTCAGATGGAGACAGAAGGTTGATTCCGGACAATCGCCGACCTACAATCTGTAGGGGTACGACATATCGTGTCCCTACAGTACAGCACTTTCTAACATGGTGTAGTACAGCAACTATGAGACAGCGCTGTTCTACTCTTGGAAAAGGTGTATCACATCGAGTCTGAAAACGCTGTACATAGGGGGAATATGAACTTTTCTGGGGAGAACTCATGGTGGAGACGTCTGGCTTGATTGCTGATAATCGCAGCGAGGATGGCAACCATGAAACTGGCGATCGCATCCAGTACTACTATTTGTACTAGGGAGCGGTTCTAATCCGTTGGGGATCGATGCTGTTGGAGTCGCGAACTTGAGCAATTTGTTGGTCTAACTGTTCGAGAACCTGTTGCGGCTGGTTGATTTCCAGCTAGATGCGGCATAGACTATGAGCGATCGCGTGACCTAATGGGGCTGGGAACTGCTGCTGGAGCAGGGTAGAGACTTAGGAAGCGGCTTAAGCGAGAAAACGGGTATCGGGCGATCGCACGGTGATGTTGATTTGCTGCGTTTGGGTGTTATAGTTTGGTTTAACCTCAATCTCGTCGATTTCGTCGTAATGATTCTCCAACAGTTTCACGGTTTTATTACTGGCTTGATGGATATCGATACCAGGGATACCGGAGACGGAGATGGGAACTGGGGTGACTGACAGGGTGACCTGTTTCTGGTATTGTTTGGGTTGGAGTAGGGAGAGGGCGATCGCGATTAAACTTAAGATTGTTAAACCGATAAATTTCCATCTTCCGCTGACAAAACCGAACAACGTCTACCAGGAACATTTCATCGTCCTCCTGAATTAGCCTATTTTCTGGAGTTGGCACAAAAAATTGATTTTATGTTCGCATTTTAATAAAACTCTGTTTTTAGATGTAGAATACAGCTCTATATAAATGGATTTGGCAATTTTTAGCTAAAACCATTCAGCAGTTTCGAGGTTGACTCTGGATTGGAATTGAAAAGGTAATGTTTAACAATAAGACAATTTTAATTACAGGTGGTACGGGTTCTTTTGGTAAAAGATGTGTTAAAAGCCTATTAGAAAGATTTCATCTCAAAAAAATTATTGTCTATTCGCGAGATGAGTTGAAACAATATGAGATGGCTCAAGACTTTGACTCACCGGTGATGCGCTATTTTATCGGTGATGTGCGCGATCGCGATCGTCTACACCTAGCGATGCGGGGTGTGGATTATGTGATTCATGCTGCTGCTCTCAAGCATATTCCTATCGCTGAGTTCAATCCGATGGAATGTATTAAGACTAACATTCACGGGGCGAATAATGTGATAGATGTTGCCTTAGAACAGGAAGTCGAGAAGGTGATTGCTTTATCAACGGACAAAGCCGTGAATCCGATTAATCTCTATGGGGCAACTAAGCTAGCAGCGGATAAATTATTTGTTGCGGCTAATAACATTGTTGGCCCGCTGAAAACGCGGTTTTCGGTAGTACGTTATGGTAATGTAGTGGGTTCTAGGGGTTCAGTTGTGCCGTTCTTTCAAAAACTGATTCGGGAAGGAGCAACGGAATTACCCATTACCGATCCCCGCATGACTCGTTTTTGGATTACACTTCAGCAAGGTGTTGATCTCGTTCTCAAAAGTTTTGAACGAATGCAAGGAGGCGAAATATTTGTCCCCAAGATTCCTTCAATGAAAATTACTGACTTGGCTGAGGCACTAGCACCCGGGATGCCGATAAAGATTATTGGGATTCGACCCGGGGAAAAACTACATGAAGTGATGTGTCCCTCTGAAACGGCGTCCTTGACGTTGGAGTTTGCCGATCATTATGTTGTCATGCCTTCAACGGGATTTGTACATAACTTTGATTTTACTTGTAACAGTTTGGGAGAAAAGGGATGGCTGGTTCCCGATGAATTTGAGTATAGATCTGACACAAATACGGAATGGCTCACAACGAATCAGCTATTGGACATACTTAAACAATGAATCAGTGGATTCCTTACGGGCGACAGGATATCAATCAGTCGGATATTGATGCGGTTGTGGCAGTCTTGAAATCGGACTGGATCACTCAGGGTCCAGCAATAGAGCGGTTTGAGCAGGCTGTGGCTAACTACTGTGGCGTGAAATATGCCGTTGCTGTTTCCAGTGCTACAGCAGCCTTGCATATTGCTTGTCTAGCCGTGGGTTTAGGCAAAGGGGATAGTCTTTGGACTTCACCGAATACGTTTGTGGCATCTGCTAACTGTGGCTTGTACTGCGGCGCTGATGTTGATTTTGTGGATATTGATCCGCGCACTTATAACTTGAGTGTGGATGAATTAGAGGGTAAACTAGCTTGGACAGATCAGCAGGGACGCCTGCCTAAAGTGGTAGTACCCGTTCATTTTGCGGGGCAATCTTGTGAGATGGAGCGAATTGCTGTTCTGTCACAACGTTATCGGTTTAAAATTATTGAGGATGCCTCCCATGCTATTGGAGGACGCTATCTACAGCAACCGATTGGTTCCTGCTCCTTTTCAGATATGGCGGTGTTTAGCTTTCATCCGGTGAAAATTATCACCACGGGGGAGGGGGGTATGGTACTGACTAATCAGAGAGATTTATATGAGAAGCTAATTCGTCTGAGAACTCATGGGATTACTCGCAACCCAGACCTAATGCAAGGCGAGTCTCATGGATCGTGGTATTATCAGCAGTTAGAGTTGGGCTTCAACTATCGTATGACTGATATCCAAGCGGCATTGGGGGTTAGTCAGCTACATCGGTTGGATGAGTTTGTTGAGCGACGGCGGTTTCTGGCTAATCGTTACAATCAATTACTTCAAGATTTGCCGATAGTTCTACCCTGGCAACATCCGGATACGAATTCAAGTTGGCATCTTTATGTGATTCGGCTAAAACTTGATAAAATCAGCAAGACTCATCGCCAAGTCTTTGAGGAACTACGCCTAGCTGGGATAGGGGTAAATTTGCACTATATTCCAGTTCATACTCAACCTTACTACCAAAAACTTTGCTTTAGAGTAGGAGATTTTCCAAAAGCTGAACAATACTATCAGGAAGCCATTAGTATTCCCCTGTACGCTGGGTTGACCAAAGAAAACCAAGATACAGTAGTTGCATCACTGCGAAATGTATTGGTATGAAGCTAGGAATAGGTACGGCACAGTTTGGTTTGGATTATGGCATCTCTAATCAGGAAGGCAAAACGCCACCAGCAGAAGTTGCCAAAATCTTGGATATAGCGGCTCATAGCGGAGTGCGGGTTATAGATACGGCGCCCCTTTATGGAACGAGTGAGCAAGTTTTAGGAAAAACTATGCCCCCAGGACATCACTTTGATATTGTTACAAAGACCCCTCATTTCTCAAAATATTCTATCACCAGCGAAGAGGTCAACTACTTAGAAGAAACATTCCATCAGTCTTTGTTGAATTTGGATCAGTCTTCTGTATATGGTTTGTTAGTGCATCGTGCTGATGACCTGTTGGTCGAGAATGGACACCTGCTAATGGCGAAAATGTTAGACCTGAAGCAACAGGGATTGGTCAGCAAAGTGGGTGCTTCTATCTACAATAGCGAACAAATTGAGCGAGTGCTGGACAAGTATTCTATAGATTTAGTGCAACTTCCCATTAATGTGCTAGATCAACGCTTTCTCTTAGGTGGGCATTTATCAATGTTAAAAACTAAGGGGATTGAAATTCATGCTCGTTCCGTATTTTTACAAGGATTATTATTGATGCAGCCCGATTCATTGCCAAACTACTTCGATTCCATAAAAGCGCATCTAAGGGCTTATCATGATGTCATTGCTAGACAAGACATTTCCCCCATTGAAGCTGCTCTAGGTTTTGTCAATAGTATTGATGAAATTGATGTGGTTTTGTGCGGTATAAATAACCGCAAGCAATTACAAGAAATTATAGTTGCCTTAGAAAAATCCTATACCCATGAAAGCCAAGAGTTAGCCTTTTACGCAATTACAGATACATCAGTTCTCAATCCTTCAGAATGGAGATATTAGTATGAATCAAATGAATCAAGATCAAGTTTTTTTAGAGGGTGAAGGTGACCAGTGGTTTCTCAGGAATCAGATGGCTTTAGAAAACGACTGTAAGTTTGATTGGCACTGTTATCTCATTGATTTACTAGAGCAAAAAGAGGAAATTAGAAAAATTGTTGAATTAGGGTGTTCTAATGGCTGGCGACTTCATCAGTTGAGCCAGAAACTTGGTCAGGGTAAATTTGTTGGTATTGATGCCAGTTTGGAAGCTATCCAAGATGGGAAAAGACGGTATTCAGAACTAAGCCTCCATCAGGGATTGTTATCTCAAGTGCCACTTCAAGAAGAATTTGACCTAGTGATTCTCAATAGTGTACTGTGCTGGGTTGACCGGAGCAGTTTGGTTAAGTCAATAACTGAAATTGATCGGCTAACAAAAGATGGTGGCTTTTTGTTGATTGGAGATTTTTTACCCGACGTTCAGCACCGTCGTCATTACCATCACCGTCCGACTGAAAAACTTTATACCTACAAACAAGACTACACAAAGATATTTAAATCCTTGGGAACTTACCAAGAAATGGCAAGATTTACCTTCAATCATGACAAGCGTGAATTAGCTCTCGAAACTTGTGAGTCATCGTCCCGATTCAGTTGTGTCATGTTGCACAAATCTTTGTATGGTTTTTATCCGGAAATAGCATGATTATAGCTATCCTTCAAGCCCGCGTTTCTTCGTCCCGACTGCCCGGAAAGGTTCTGAAGCCTATTCTGGGCGTACCTATGCTAGGAAGACAAATCGAACGGGTACAACGAGCCAAGTTAATTGACTATTTGCTTGTTGCTACCAGTGATGATGTTACAGACAATCTAATTGAACAATGGTGTCGGGAAAGTGGTGTAGAATGTTTCCGGGGAAAGCTGGATGATGTTCTTGATCGCTTTTATCAAGCTGCTAAGCCAATAGCTCCAGAGCATGTTATCCGGTTAACTGGCGACTGTCCCCTTACAGATCCTGATTTAATCGACGAAGTAATCCAGTTTCATATTGCTGGAGGTTTTGACTACAGCACTAATGCGATTGAACCGACTTATCCAGATGGTTTAGATGTAGAAATATTTCGTTTTCCTTGTTTAGAACAGGCATGGAGAGAAGCAAAACTTCCGTCCCAGCGGGAACATGTGACGCCGTTTATCCATCAACAACCTAATCGCTTCAGAATTGGGATATATAAAAATGATGCCGATTTATCACATTTGCGCTGGACTGTTGATGAAATCTTAGACTTTGAGCTAGTTAGACAGGTTTATGAATACTTATATCCAATTAATTGCAATTTTCAAACTAAAGATATTTTAGGATTTTTGAATAAAAATCCAGTTCTGAAAACAATAAATACATATTATGGTCGCAATGAAGGCTTCCAAAAGTCTTTACTGAAAGACCAACAATTCCTAGAAAATAATATGGGTGAGTAAGAGAATGGAAAGGTATCATTGCTCTCAAGAACTGTTGTCCAGAGCGCTTAAAACCATCCCATTGGGTACCCAAACGTTTAGTAAAAGCAAAACTCAGTATCCCTTCGGTGTATCGCCATATTTTTTACTTAGAGGCATAGGTAGCCATGTCTGGGATGCTGATGAAAATGAATATATTGATTTCATTAATGGTTTAGCGGCTGTTACCTTAGGATACAAAGACCTAGACGTAACCAATGCTGTACGTGCCCAACTTGATGAGGGCGTGATTTTTTCTCTGCCTCATCCGATTGAGATTCAGGTTGCCGAAAAAATTGTTGAAATGGTGCCGTGCGCGGAAATGGTTCGCTTTGGTAAAAATGGTTCAGATGCGACATCCGGAGCCATTCGTCTGGCACGAGCGTATACGGGGCGCGATCGCTTAGCGGTATGTGGCTATCATGGCTGGCATGACTGGTATATTGGCTCGACATCCAGAAATCGCGGGATTCCCCAGTCAACTCAGGATTTAACCCATACGTTTGCCTACAACGATTTAGAGTCTCTGTATCGCCTATTTCAGGACTATCCGCATCAGATTGCGGCGGTTATCTTGGAACCGATGAATGTGGTGGAACCAAAAGATGATTTTTTGGGTAATGTCAAGGAGCTAACTCACCAAAAGGGTGCAATCTTAATTTTTGATGAAACCATTACTGGGTTCCGCTATGCCAATGGTGGAGCGCAGGAACATTTCGGTGTCTTACCAGACTTAGCGACTTTTGGCAAAGGGATAGCGAATGGCTATCCCCTTTCGGCTGTAACAGGTCGAGCTGATATAATGCGACTGATGGAGGAGATATTTTTTTCGTTCACGTTTGGCGGGGAAACTCTTTCACTAGCTGCCTCTCTGGCGACGATGACAAAATTGCAGCAGCAACCTGTGGTCGAAACATTGAGAAGCCAAGGGGAAAAGGTACTGCAAGGAGTACAAGCTTTAATTGAACGTCATCAAATCCATCACATTTTGTCTGTGTCGGGTCATCCTAGTTGGTCATTTTTGCTGTTTAAGGAGATTTCACCCTATAGTCAATGGCAGATTAAGACGTTGTTTTTGCAGGAAATGTTCGCTAGAGCTATTTTGACACTGGGGACGCATAATATGAGTTATGCCCATAGTGATACAGATCTAGAGCGGCTGTTAGCTGTTTATAATGAAGTATTTGCTATTTTAAAGGATGCAGTTGACCATAGATACTTAGATAAGTACCTCCGTTGCCAGCCCTTAGAGCCATTATTTAAAATCCGATGAAATTGGTTGTTAGAGTAGAGGCTTCAACCCAAATAGGTACGGGTCATGTGATGCGCTGTCTAGCGTTGGCTCAAGCTTGGCAAGACGCTGGTGGACAGCCAATTTTTGTCATGAGTACGGATGCACCCCCAATAAGAGCTCGTTTGGAATCAGAGGGAGTAGAAGTAATCAATCTATCAGTTCAGGTAGGAAGTGCTGAGGATGCCAAAGAAACAGCGACTCTAGCGCAGCATCTGGGAGCTAACTGGGTTGTGGTGGATGGCTATTACTTTGGGGCTGAGTACCAGCGAATAATTAAAAACAGCGGACTATGCCTATTGTTTATTGACGATTACGGACATGCACAGCACTACTGGGCTAATATTGTCTTGAATCAAAATATCGATGCTCATGAGGGTTTGTACCTGAACCGCTCGCCTGATACTAAGCTATTACTGGGTACGCGCTATGCGCTTTTACGACAGGAGTTTCGCCAGTGGCAAGGATGGACGCGAAAAATTTCGCAAGTGGCTCAGAAAGTGCTGGTCACATTAGGCGGTAGTGACCCTGAGAATGTTACCCTCAAAGTAATTCGGGGATTACAGCGAGTGGACGTGCAAGGGTTGGAAGCAATAGTGATAGTGGTAGTGGGGGGGAGTAATCCTCACTATGAGCAGTTGCAAGCTGCTGTTAAGGTGTCGCAGTTTCCTATATCCTTGGAGAGGAATGTGACAAATATGCCTGAGTTGATGGCTTGGGCTGATGTAGCAATTAGCGCAGGTGGCTCTACGACCTGGGAACTGGCTTTTATGGGTTTGCCTAGCCTGGTTCTAATTCTAGCCGATAACCAACGCGCGATCGCTGAAACACTCGGTGAGATGGGAGTAGATGTCAATTTAGGATGGCATGAAGATGTTTCTGTTACTGACATAGCCCAGGCGATGAAGCAATTACGAGTTTCATCTGGGATTCGATCAGAAATGGCTAGACATGGACTGGAATTAATAGATGGTGAGGGCACTGCGAGAGTCTTGATGCATTTGCAAGACCAACCCCTGAGATTAAGACCAATACACCAAGAGGATTGTAAATTGCTGTGGGAGTGGGCAAACGATCCAGAAGTAAGATCTGCTTCGTTTTCCTCAGATCCCATACCTTGGGAACAACATCTACAATGGTTTGCGAATAAGCTCCATGACTCAAACTGTTATATTTTTATGGTTTTCGATTACGAAGACAGAGCAATAGGGCAAGTACGTTTTGAGAGACAGGACGGGAACGAGGCAGAGATTAGTATTAGTCTAGATAAAGGAAAACGTGGCTCAGGCTATGGCAGCAGTTTCATAGATATAGCAGTTGAGGAACTTTTTCGCCATACATCAATATCATCTGTATATGCCTTAATTAAGCCCAACAATGATACTTCAATCAGAGCCTTTGAAAAAGCCCATTTTAAAAAGCTTGGCAATAAAATTGTAAGGGGTAATGTAGCTCTACATTATGTTCGGTTTAAATAAAAAATTAGAATTGCAAAATGCCTTTTAGTATTATAAGCTAGGTCAATGTCATACTTGATAACGAGTATTATTGAATTATCTGAGAAAGAATGCGGGAACTCACTATATTTGATAGAAAGATAAGCATTGGTCATCCTCCTTTTGTGATTGCTGAAATGTCCAGCAATCACAATCACTCTTTAGATCGCTCTCTAGAAATTGTTGAAGCAGCAGCCAAGGCAGGGGTAGATGCTCTCAAACTCCAGACCTACACGGCTGATACAATGACCTTGGACATCAATGAGGGCGAGTTTTATATTGATGATCCTAACAGTCTATGGCATGGTAACTCTTTGTATCAGCTATACCAGAAGGCTTACACTCCGTGGGAGTGGCACAAACCAATTTTTGACCGTTGTCGGGAACGAGGAATCATTGGCTTCAGTACTCCCTTTGATGCTACAGCCGTCGATTTTCTCGAATCACTAGACGTACCCTGTTATAAAATTGCCTCCTTTGAAAATACTGATCTACCCCTGATTCGCAAAGTTGCCAGCACGGGCAAGCCTATGATAATTTCTACTGGCATGGCAACGATAGCAGAGTTAGATGAGACAGTCCGGACAGCAAGGGAGGCTGGGTGTAAAGACTTAGTGCTGCTAAAATGCACTAGCACCTATCCAGCCACGCCAGAGGATACCAATTTGCTGACAATTCCCCATTTGCGGGAACTGTTTAGTGTACAAGTGGGTTTATCTGACCACACAAGAGGAATTGGCGTTGCCGTTGCCAGTGTTGTTTTGGGTGCTACAGTTATTGAAAAGCATTTCACCCTAAGTCGGGCTGATGGAGGTGTAGATTCAGCATTTTCAATGGAACCGGAAGAAATACAGCAACTCGTGATAGAGTCGCAAAGAGCTTGGCAATCACTAGGGAGGATACAGTATGGTGCGACAGTAGCTGAGAAGGAGTCATTAAAATTTAGGCGATCGCTCTACATTACCAAAGATATGAAAGCAGGAGATTTATTGACAGAAGACAACTTTAAATCAGTTCGTCCTGGAGCGGGATTAGCTCCTAATTACTATGAATTATTGCTAGGAAAACCTGTTAAAAAAGATGTCAAGATGGGAACACCTGTTAGTTGGAATATCCTTCTCTAGAAAGATGCTTTTTGAGAGTTAGTAAATTGGGTAATATGGCTATGTTTCGTGAAGATGTAGGTGACAGCATTTTTATAGCTACTCCTAAGATTTGGTGAAATGTTAATTTTAAAAATATTAGTTCAAAAAAAAATGATTTGAAAGAATGATACCCAACATTACTAAACTAAATTCCCTAAATGTATTTTTTGTATTTAATCAGTAAATTAATATGATGATATCATTATTAAAACCATTGTCTATTCTATACTTCAAGCTTTCTACTGTGTATAAGCGTTTAACTAAAAATCCAAAATGGGTATTAATGCGGATAGTGGGACGATTTAGTATGACTCGTCGTATTATGTCTTTTTTTATCGAAAAATCAACAAAATTTCACTGTTATGATACAGCTAAATCTTTATTCAAAAATATTGATATAGACAACGTCATTGATACCTTAAAAAAAGATGGCATTTCGTCAGGTATTATTTTACCTGAAGATGTGGTTCAAGATATACTCGATTTTGCTTTTTCTACACGATGTTATGGGAATGGTCAGCCTTCCCTAGGTTTTTATGTACATGAAAAAGAACAAGTACAGGCTAAGCATAAAAATCCTTTATTAACCGCCGTTTACTTTAATGCTGCACTGAATTGCCCAGCAATTAGTCGTATAGAAAGAGATCCTTATTTGTTAGAGATTGCCAAGAAATATTTAGGGAAAAACCCCATACACCTCGGAAATCGTCTCTGGTGGAGTTTCGTAACTGAAGCGACTGAATCTGATAGAAGCCAAGCTGCTCAGATGTTTCATTATGATCTCGATGACTATCGCTTCCTTAAGTTTTTCTTTTATTTAACAGATGTAGATTTGGCTAATGGTCCTCATGTATGTGTCCGTGGTACTCACGAGAGAAAAAAGTTTCTCCATTGGCTATTACTAAAGCGATATCCCGATAAAGAGATAATTAGTTCGTATGGTAGTGAGAGTATAGTTACGTTATGTGGTAATGCTGGTTTTGGTTTTGCAGAAGATACACTTTGTTTTCATAAGGGATATCCTCCCACAATCAAAGATCGGCTCATATTGCAAATTCAATTCGCTATAAATGATTATGGTCTTCAAAATGATAAGATAGATAATTCTTTACTCAAACAAATCATTTAAAATTATGTAGGATAAAAATCATTTAACTTAAAACAAAGCATTTACAGATTAAGTGTGGGGCTAAAATATATGAGTCGGTTAACTGAAAAATTAAAACAAGATGGACTATTAAGTGTAGGAATATTAATTTGGAGACGTTTCATAAAATTTAGATTAGAACAGGTATTATTCTCAAACCATGTCCGCTCCTATTATTTAGCTCAAACCCTGAAAGTTTGCATGCCAGTTGTCAAAGCTAGTGATGTAACTTTCATAGAAAATCAATTAGATGATTTTTCATTAATTACTTCTTTAGTGAAATCGGTTGAATTAACGATTCCTCACTTACCCAATTACGTGCCAAAGATTCCCCCGACGAAAAATATTAGAGTTGTTTTTTTGGAAATCAGTGATGAGCTGATGTTAATTAGCTGTACTTTAGGATTTAAGTATATCATAATAGATCAAGTAAATCCTGATAGTTTGAGTACTCGAATTTATCAAGCTTTGCAAAAACTAGACGTATCAAGTTTTAATTCCGTTTTGGCTTTGGTTGAAAATTTAAAATTAAAAGAGTTTCCTCCACTAAGAGGAAAAGTTAAAATCACTCTTCCTACCTATACTCAGCTTTGTCTTAGGCTCGTTGATGGGCATTATGGTTATACAGAAGCGCTGGAATGGAATATAATTTCAGAACTCCCGCGCAAATTTGAAATTATCTCTTCATCTGCTACGGTTACTGCTATCCCCGTATCAAACTTATTTTTAGGTTACGGTAGAGCTTCAAGACAATTTGCTGTCGGTAAGTTGTACGGTGAAAGATATTTAAGCGGGGATACAGTACTAGATGTAGGATGTGACATCTGTGGAGTTAAAAAGTACATTGGCTCTAAAACCCAGTATGTTGGCGTAGACAAGCAGGGACTAGCTGACTACTATATTGACCTAGATAAAGAAATTTTACCTTTTGAGCATCATTCTTTTGATACAGTTTTATGCTTTGAAACATTAGAACATCTTCAAAACATTCATCAAAGTATGGATCAAATGATGTTAATTGCCAAAAACTACTTTATTGGAAGTCTTTTTGTGGAAAGTGCTCATAATAGGGGTCGAACTATTACAACATTTGGTGAACCTATAGGGAATGCTCACTTGCCTCTAGCTCCCGTATTTGATCGTCACAATTGGATTTTTACTTTTTCTGATGCACTTGATTTTATATATTACAGAGCGAAAAAATCGGGGTTTGATATTATTGAGCTTAACTTGTTTTACAAAAACTATTTAGCCTCAAAATGGAAAAAACAAAAAATAGAAAAAAAATTTAAAAAGGGGAATATTTTCTATTTAGCTCATCATGTGCAAATAATAGGTTTTGTATTGAAACGCGCCTAAAATAAACTTTAGATTTTAATTTCAGAGTATTATAGCGGAAAAAAAGTTAAGTCAATTTATTTATCATCAAAGTGAGGTTGTATAGAAATGAAGAAAAGAATAAATGGAAGTGTATTAGTTTACACACGCCCACGATTGAATGTTTTTCTAAAAAAAGTAGCAAATTATGTATTTGATGGAGAAATTATTGCTTGTAGTGATTTGCCGGGTTTAGAAAAAATTAATCTGATGAATAGTTTTTATAGATACTATAAGTTAAACCCTACAGAGCAACATCTAACACCACACGATATGTGTCAAATCATTACACGTTGTCGTGTTCTAAGACTACTACCAACTCAACAAGCTGAAAGAATGGTACATGCAATGTATCAGGCAATAACAGAACTAATAGAAAAATATAATCCAAGTTATTTTCTGTCGCAGTCTATCGATAATTACATTCTAGACATTTTTTATCGAGTCTGTGAGAGACATGGGGTGTTTACTATTATGCTATGTGGTGGAAGTATACCTAATACTATTATTGTTACTAGATATGGTGAGAAGAATAAAGTGAGAACACCGACGGAAGCCGAAATTGACTCTGCTTTAAAAATATTGTTAGACGATAATCACAGAATTACTTACTCACAAAAATTCTATGGATATTCCTTTTTTGATCACTTTAGGAATTTTGTTCAATGGTGGTTAAAGTATTTAGTCTTTAAAATTTTAAGTTGGGTAAAAGCAGATCCATTAAACTATAGATATTTAGCCGCCTTTTTTCATACTCTAGATCAGGGTCAAACTGATTTATCTAATTATCAGGGAATTGATTTATTTGAAAGTGACTGGGAATATAGATTAGGTAAGGCATCACCCAAGCCATCATTATTTATTCCTCTTGCTTATGTTCCAGAAATGACAGTAGACTATTGGCTAAAAGACCTAACTTTTTTAAGGTATGAAGAATTTATAATGAACTTATGTAAAAAGCTTAGCTGTCAATACCTTTTAGTCATCAAGGAGCATTGGGCTATGCTAGGAATCCGCCGAACTGAATTCTATCAAAAATTAAAGTCAATACCCAACCTCATTTTAGTACCCGCCGATGTCAATAGTCGTACTGTCATGAAGCATTTGGATATAGTTCTTGTAGGAGCTGGCACAGCAGGAGTAGAAGCAGCAATAAGAGGAAAACGTGTAATTACTATGTGTACTCCTTACTATTATTTAAATGGCTATTACTTATGTTTAAATAAAGCTGAACAAATTGAAGAACTTACAAACTATTTAGAATCGTTTACCCCCCAACCTATAACAGAACATTCTAAACAAAATATAGTTCGCAGTCTCCTGGAATCGACTATAGTCGGCAGTTTATTGCTAAACCAAAAATTGAACACCGAGGAGAATATACAAACTACTATTGAAAGCCTAAAGGAATACTTATTGACACTAGAAAATAGCTAAATCCGGATTGATCGCCACGATTCCCAAAGCCATATACGGTATAAATTGATGGAAGCATAATGACTTGAACACTCTGTCGAAATTAATAGTCTGTCAAAAATACGTGAAAGCTAGTCTAGGTGAGGATTACGAGGATAGATCCGCTTTTTATGAAAACTACAGGAAAAAGCTATCCTTTACTGGCAGTAGTACTGTCAGGTATGTATAATGTTAAGGTTGAGTAGCGTAATACTTAGTGAAGCGCATATATTATTACTACATAGTTATGCTTCTTTCAGGAGTAGTGGGCTTAGTGAAGATAACTTTATATGCTAAAGTTCTTTCTCCAGGCCAGTTAGGATACTATTCTCTATCCTTACTGCTTTCCACTTATGGAATGTATATTTGTAGCTGTGGTTTATACGAAGGTTCAATCGGGATCTTTCCCAGATGGTATGGTGAAGGTCGTAGTAATGAGGTTGAATCGGCTCGTAACACAATTGCTGGTTTTACTGCTCTATCTACTTTAGCTCTATTACTCAGTTTAGGACTTGTCATAACCAGCGACACCTTGAAAGACATGTCTACCAATGTAGTCATTTTCTTGGCAGGATTGTTTGCTGGAGGTTCGACTTTGTTTGTGCTCTTGTTAGCTGATATTCGCAGTCGTCTAATGACTCTTGAATTCGGCACTATTATTTTTTTGCGCTCTATCTTGAGTCTATCTTTAGGAACTACATTAGCACATCAATACGGATATATTGGTATCTTAGTTTCAGAAATCATTATCACTACATGTATTACAGCTATTATAGCCAAATATAAAATTCATAATTTCGCCTGGAATTTATCTGGCTTTGTAGAATTAAAGCCAATTTTTCGAGTGGGTTTACCTTTAATGCTAAATGGAGTCGTTACTAATGCAGCTTCTAATATAGATAGATTTTTTGTGATAAGCACATTGGGTGACACTATATTTGGGTATTATTCGTTTGCCATGATTCTAGCGACAGGGGGTTCACTAGTTCAGTCTATACTGTCTCAACATATAGGTCCAGAAATCTTATATCGTATCGGGCAAGGCGATCCACCGAAAGAATTACTCGGTAAGCTTAATCGTTGTACAGTAGTAATATTGGTTTCCTTGGTTCTCCTATGGTATCCGTTTAGTCTAATAGTTGAATGGATAATACCTAATTACTTTCCAGAATATTTACAAGCTTATTCAATTATTCCGATAATCTATGTGGGAGCATCAGTAATAGTGGTTAGCTACTATGAAAACTTTATTGTTGCATTCAGGAAGACTGAATACCTGCTTATCTTGAACATTGCTATAGTTGCAATTGTTTTAGGCTTATCATTGTTATGTTCTTTTTGGAATCTATCATTAGTTAGTTTTGCTATAATTTATGTAATTGGAAGAATTTTGTATTTTATTTTTACACTAATTCTCACCCAATGGTCTGTGAATAAGCTATGCTTATCTGTAGATTCTTAATGGAAATAGTTGTTGTTATGATAGTGATAGTAAAATTGATATTACCGCTCTTACGTAGCCCACTTAGATTGCTCATGACATCTTGGTCTTTTGTTTTTTTAGCTTACCTTATATCTCCGATTCAATTTAATCAAGGGTGGTCTATAAAAACCATAGGATTTGTAGGGGGATTTTTCGCTGTTTTTACGACTAGCTATTTATTAGGAAAAGAGTTTGTAATTACTCTTGCTAAGGGTTCAGGGAAAAATTTAAGTTTTTTGAAAAAGGAAAAAATACATCTAAGCAAAATTTTTGTAAACAATAGACTGATTAACTATCGATTAGATAAATTTATCATTATAATCGCACTCATAGGATTAATTGGCAGCCTTATGCTAGCTGTTGATCTTCTGTTCGGTCGAGGCATAGACTTCAGTCAGGGATTATCTTCTGCCAGAGATGCCATGAATCAGCAGGTTATTGAACAAGGAGGTATACCAACAGGTCATCCTTGGTCTATTGCAGCGCGAGTATTGTCTGGTTTTCTACCTGTGGCTGCTCTAATTGCCCTGCTTCGTATGGAGCAACTTACATCCTCAACATTACGCTTAGTTGTTATCTCACTGATTTTACAATTTGTCTCTGATAGCCTGAGTGGCGGAAGAAACACTATTTTTATGACATTATTGCTTCTAACTATGGCAATATTGTTAAGAATAAGTCGAACAAGAGAACCTTTAATAAATCGTTTTATAATTTTAAAAAAAATTAAAAATTGGAGTTTTATACTCTTGTTATCTTTCATGGGTTATGTTTTGTTTGTTTTTATAGATCGTGAAAGCATCAGAGGAAGAAGCTTGAGTGATTCTTACGAAAACCTTCAAAACTCTTGGTTACTAACCTTCTCTTTTGATATTCATAATTTGGTTCAAAATGAAGGAATTATTGCTCATACTATATTAGCACTTGTTTATCTATTAGTTTACATAGTACACAGCCTTAACGAAATTAATCTTTTATGTTCCCAAACTCCTGAACCAGGACTCTTTTACGGCATACACAGTTTATTTTTACCTGCGCTACTCGCTAATAAACTAGGCTTGATACCGTCTGATTCAATTGTCGGTGTCACTGAATCCTTGAAACGCAGTGGTGTATACTTTACAGCGCTAGGAAGCATATATTTAGATTTCGGATACGCATTTTCATTTCTTGTTTTTTTTGTGTTTGGCTTTATCATAGGGTTTATATGGAAGCTTTTTAAATTAGGATATGGCTTGTATATAGAAATGCTCTGTGCCTACTTTCTACTAACCCTTGCGATTTCACCATTCTACCTTTCCCTAAATGCAGGTAACGGATTTCAAGTTCTTTCAGCATTAATTATTTCAGGTACGGTCATATCGTTGATGAAAATGGACAAAGTAAAAATACATAATTTAGTTAGGCGTTAATTATTGTTTCAAAAAATATCTTTTTAGATTAGAGTATGTAGTTCTTAGTTGATTGATAAGTAAAGTGACAATATGATAATGATGGATAATTTTTGGAAAAATATGTTAAGGAAAATATTTCGCTCCAGTCTAAATATAGTTTTTTCAAATAATCCGAATAAACTTGCACAGATAGCACTTCCGAATCGATATCAGCTAATCTGGAGCAGCGAGTATGTCGGTCGTAAAATAGCTCTTAGATCCTGGGAAATTACCGAATCTAATTTTTTCCAAAATTACCTTAAAGAAGGTGACATTTGCTTAGATATTGGGGCAAATATTGGATACTACACCCATCTGTTTGCATCTAAAGTTGGTTCTAATGGTGCCGTTATATCAATAGAACCACTCAAACGGAATGCGTGTTTAATTGAGCTGAATAGCGTTATTAATAACACCAATCACTTTGTAAAAGTTGTACCTACTGCTGTTTCTGATGTAGAAGACTCCGAACTGGAATTCTCACAAACTGCTGATTCTGCATTTTCTTTTGTCGTCAGTGATTCAAGCCAATCAAGGCTTGGCTCTGACCATATTAAACCCGGTTCAGAGAAAAGTAAAATGCCTACTACTACAATTGATTTAATTGTTAAAACCCTATCCCTTAAAAAAGTTGATATTGTCAAAATTGACGTTGAGGGATTTGAGTACAGAGTATTAAACGGCATGAGTAACTTGCTTGCTAACTCAAGTATGCGCCCTCGGTTAATGATGATAGAACTTTTGTCAGCTCATCTAGACTATTACCATTCTAGTATTGATGAGGTTTGTAATTTTCTAGAAGCCTATGGATATGCCAGTAAAATTATTAATAAAAAAGGTGTTTTTTCTCCCTACGAGCCACACCATCATGATAAAATACATAATGTTTTTTTTGTAAGTGATTAGTCAAGTTCTTGCCTCCTTACTTCTACATATATGTTATCTATATTTAGCTTATTACCATAGATATGCAAAATCTCACAATTATTAGTCAGTACTTTTATCCGAATTCTGCTTCCACTGCTCAACTAATTACCGATTTATCAAGGGGCTTTGCAGAACGAGGTTATGTTGTAAAAGTACTTACATCTGGTCATGACCATTCAAAAATTAATCTAGTTGATGGCTTTTTGAGTCAGATAAAAATAAACCGAACCCCATACATAAATTGGCATAATCAGAATATATTTATCAAAGTTTTTAACTCGCTAATTTTTTTATTTATTAGCTTTGCATACATAATATTTAATGTAAATTATAATAATACTCTACTAATAGTTTCCAATCCCCCTTACTCAGGCATTTTAGGTCTAGGTTTTAAAATTTTTAAGCAAGGAAAGTTTTATTTTCTGTTACAAGATATCTTTCCGGAATCAGCGGTACTCATTGGTATAATTAAGTCTAGCAGTTTTTTATTTAAGTTTTGTAGTTACTTAACATATCTGACCTGTAAGTACTCCCAAAATACAATCGTACTTAGCAGTTCTATGAAGATTTTTCTAGGAAAAAAGTATTCTGACATTCAAGAAAATGATAAAATTGAAATAGTTGAAAATTGGTCAATTGAAGATATTTATATATGCAGTAAAAAGAATAATGAATTTGCAATACAGCACGGCTTCGATAAACTATTCACCATCCTATATTCAGGAAACTTAGGACGGCTCCATGACATAGAAAGTATTGCCTTTGCTGCCCAATTTTTGAACGATACCTCAATACAGTTTGTATTCATCGGCGATGGTGCAAAGCAAAAATTATTAGAGCGCTATATCCAAGAACATCAGCTAAAAAATATCTTGCTTCTGCCTTTTCAACCTAGAGATGTACTATCGCAATCGCTTACAGCTTGTGATGTCTCTCTCGTCAGCCTTATTGAAGGTGCAGAGGAAATTATTGCCCCTTGCAAACTTTATGGGATGTTGGCAGCGGGTCGAGCTATCCTTTCGATATCCTCTACAGGTTCTTATATCGATCAACTTCTGAATGACTATAGTTGCGGTATTAACTGTCCCCCTCATAACCCTCAGCAACTGGCAGATACGATCGCTAAACTAGCAGCAGACCCAGAACGAGTGACAGCAATGGGAAAAAGAGCGCGTCAACTTTATGAAGAAAAGTACACATTCAGCCGCGCCCTAGATGAGTATGAAAAGCTATTGTTTAATACCGAACTGCTCAATTAGTTAAAACCTGTAGACAATTGAACTCTATTCTCATAACTGGTGCTAAAGGCTTCATCGCTAGCCATCTCATGCCTTACCTTGATAAACCAGATCGGCAAATTACGGCTGCTATTCGTGACCGTTGTTCCTCTAATCAATTTCCTTCTTCTGTTATTTCCGTTACTATCGGAGACATTAACGGCGACACGAATTGGCAACAAGCTCTCAAAAATATTGATACTGTAATTCATCTAGCAGCTCGCGCTCACATCCTAGGAGAGGAAATTCTAAATCCGGAAGCAGAATTTCTCAGAATTAACACCGACGGCACTGCAAACCTTGTCCAGCGATCAATCCAAGCAGGAGTAAAACACTTTATCTTCATCAGCTCCATCGGTGCTATGGCAACCCTAAGCGACCATCTCCTCAGGGAAACCTCCCCTTGCCAACCCGATACTCCCTACGGACGCAGCAAACTCCAAGCCGAACAAGCCCTAATCGCTCTTGCCAGCCAAAGCAACATGACCTGGACTATTCTACGCCCTACCCTAGTCTATGGTTCAGGCAACCCTGGCAACATGGAACGCCTAGTTAAACTCATCAATCGAGGCTTACCCTTACCCTTTGGTCTAGTCAACAACCGCCGTAGCCTTCTCTACGTCGGTAATCTCGTTGATGCGATCGCGACTTGTCTAACTCACCCCAACGCCAAAAACCAAACGTTCCTGGTTAGCGATGGTCAAGATCTCTCCACACCTGAACTAATCCGCAAGATAGCCTACCACTTAGAACGCCCTTGTCACCTCCTCCCAGTACCACCCAGCCTGCTCAAACTAGCAGGTCATCTAGGAAATACCATCGAACAATTCGCCAAACGCCCCCTACCGCTCAATACTTCAACCATTGACCGCCTGCTAGGTTCCCTCGTCGTTGACAGCAGCCACATCCGAAACACCCTCAACTGGGAACCTCCCTACACCGTTGACGAAGGTCTCTCAAAAACCTTGCGCTGAGACACCTATCTCACGGAACCCACCAAAAAGCAATAGGTCATATAGTAGGAAAAGTGTGTGTGAGAAGTTTAATAGACAAGCATGTTAACTGTTCTTGCGGCTGCCAGTGTTCTGGCGAGTATCCTCCTGACCAATATCCTTAAACGACGCTTCAGCAACCACTTACTGGACATTCCCAACGATCGCAGTTCCCATACCCAACCCACTCCCCGTGGTGGTGGCTTGGGTTTCATCCTGGCGTTTGCCATAACAGGCTTAATTGCCTCTCTATTCGCCAGTTATTTCCCTCAACTCCTATCCCACCCCCTAATTAACCCCAACCCAACCTTCCTGTGGCTCATCCTCACTCCCTTAGCCATCATTGGTATCATTGATGATCGCCAAGGGCTTCCCGCCAGAATACGTTACCTAGTGCATCTGTCTGTCGCCAGTCTCGCGATCGCGTGTTTCGGTTCCTTCCCCCTACCCTGGCTCCCTAACTTCGGTATAGTGGGTCAAATGCTCGCGATCGCACTCACCCTAATTGGCATCACCGCCCTAATTAACTTCTACAACTTCATGGATGGTTTAGATGGTCTAGTTGCCAGCGTCACCGCCCTCCAGATGGCATTCCTAGCACTCTACCTCAACCAACCCCTATTCTGGCTGCTTGTCGCCGCCCTCCTCGGTTTTCTCTGGTGGAATTGGTCTCCCGCGAAAATCTTTATGGGCGATGCAGGTAGCACCGTCTTGGGAGCCAGTGTCGCCATCGCCCTGCTCAATACCAATAACCCCGTACAAGCCTGGTCTGCTTTGGCTGTAACCCTCCCACTCACCGCTGATGCCATCTACACCCTAATCCGTCGCCTCATCCGCCAGGAAAACATCTTTAAAGGGCATCGTAGTCACATTTACCAGCGGCTTCAACAATCCGGTTGGACTCATCGCCAAGTCGCCCTCACCTACCTCACCGCCACCAGTATGATTGTCTTATTAATCACCACTCTAGGGACTCTGGGGAGTTGGTTCAGTTTAGTCGGGGTACTAATGGCGATAGCGATCGCGGAAATGTATCTCCAGGCGACGAGGGCGATCGTTTAGCTGACTTTTCACTGTATGTGGCGCAATTAAGGAAGGTACGTTTTGACCCTTCACAACCCTTGAGGGTACGGCGCATGAATGTGTAGGGGCGGGTTTCACTACTATCTCTTCGGTGACACCCAGATGTGACTAAACCCGCCCCGACTTTCGCCAATTTCGAGACTTCCGGTGAAAAGTCAGAATCATCTAGAGCGTCATAATAAGGAATACGCAAAATTCGCTCGTCGACCTCCCACTTCGTCGAACGCCTGTATCCACTCAATGGGATCGGCTCGCCCTTTACTCAACCAGAAATTCCAGCATTGCCAACGCTACCCATTAAGATTAGCGATGGGATAATTGATCCTGAGAATCCAGATTAACTGCTATGCCATCTCAAACCCTAAAATACGCTTACTTTCCCGGTTGTGTCGCCCAAGGCGCTTGCCGAGAATTGTACCAATCAACCGCAGCCCTGACTCAAGCCTTGGGCATTGAACTGATTGAACTGAAAAAAGCTTCCTGTTGCGGTTCTGGCACATTTAAGGAAGATTCCCGATTGCTGGAAGATACCGTAAATGCCCGTAATATTGCCTTGGCGGAGGAACTCAATCTACCCCTGTTGACCCATTGCAGCACCTGTCAGGGAGTTATTGGTCATGTTGATGAACGCTTAAAGGAATTTCAACAGAGTGATCCGGGCTATGTGGATCAAATCAATGGCTTACTGAAAAAAGAGGGTTGTTCTCCTTATAAGGGGAACAGCGAAGTCAAGCACTTGCTGTGGGCGTTAGTTACCGATTATGGACTAGACGCCTTACGAGAACGGGTTACCCGAAAGCTAAGCGGGTTAAAATGTGCCGCCTTCTACGGCTGTTATTTGCTCCGAGGGCAGACCACCATACCCTATGACAACCCGTTTCACCCCGAATCGATGGAAAATGTATTCCGATCCGTTGGGGCAACTCCTGTCTATTATCGGGGACGAACCCAGTGTTGTGGTTGGCCCATTGCCAGTTATGCGACTGAGCAATCCTTCCAAATGGCAGGAAAACATATCCAAGAAGCCATTGACGCTGGGGCGGATTGTATGGTAACGCCTTGTCCGTTGTGCCACCTGAATCTTGACTCTCGTCAACCGGAAGTGGAAAAAGTAATTGAGCGCAAGCTGGGATTACCTGTGTTACATTTACCGCAATTAGTCGCCTTGGCGCTAGGGATTCCACCAAAGGAGTTGGGGTTGAGTAAGCATATTGTGTCCACACGACCTGTTTTAGAGAAATTGGGCTTATGATCCATTCCCCTACCCGAGCCTCGACTTCTTGAAGATTGGGAATCTAAATTAGCGATCGCATCCGCAACGGATGAACGAAACATTTATAATTCCCCTGTAGGGGCGACCCGCTTGACCTAATTCACAACACCAGTCCATTCAATGGGGTCGGGTCGCCCTTTACTCAACCACCTGTATCAGAAAGGGTTTCTTAGGAATTATATCTGTCACCATAAAGGTGAGGACTTTCTTGATAGCTAGAAACTACCACGTAAGTAGTCGGAGAAAAGAAAACGGCACGCTCACGCTTGTTTTGTAAATAATCCTCAAACCCTTACAAATGACGAATGACGATCAAAAGCGTTCACTGTAATTGTTCCCACCTACTTATATGGATATTTTAATCGTTGAAGACGAAGCGGAAATCGCCAAACTCATCCAACTAGCCCTAGAACGGGAAGGATTTACCTGCTACTCCTGTCGCGATGGACTAGCCGCCTTGCAAGCATTCCAAACCCAGCAACCGGATGTAATTATTCTGGACTTAATGCTACCCGGATTAGATGGACTGGAAGTTTGCGCCAGAATTCGCCAAAAACCGGGACCCAAAGACCCCTATATTCTAATGCTGACGGCGAAGGGAGAGGAAATTGACCGCGTAATTGGTCTATCAACAGGTGCTGATGATTACCTCGTCAAACCCTTTAGCCCTACCGAACTGGTGGCGAGAGTCCGGGCGCTATTGCGGCGTAGTTTGCGTCACGGCGGACAGTCCCTCGTCTACCGTACTCAACATTTTACCGTAGATGTGGATCAACATACTGCTAGTCGCCAACTGGATTCTGAGGAATCAGAACCCCTGGATTTAACCACGTTAGAATTTAATCTGTTAGCCACCTTTATCAGTCAACCCGGTCGAGTTTGGAATCGTACTCAACTGATTGATAAGCTTTGGGGGAATGACTTCTTTGGTGATGAACGGGTGGTTGATACCCATGTCGCCCGATTGCGAAAAAAAATAGAACCTGATCCGAGTAATCCTACTTTTGTTAAAACCGTTATCGGCGTTGGTTATAAATTTGAAGATAGCCCGTAGGGATTTGGTCACCAAACCCCTCTTATATAAATTTCTGGTGTTGTTAAGTAGACCAAGCGGGTTGCCCCTACAGGTTGTTATACCATTTCTCTTTAATCATGAGTAAAACCGGTTTACGCCGCCGCCAATCCTTACCCTTAGTCTCGCGCCTGTTTCTCTCCCATTTGTTGGTGATGATTGTCGGCGTGGGTTCCCTGTTAATTATCAGTAAACTCTCTTCGCCGCGCTTCTTTATTTTGCATCTGCAACAACTAGAAGGCAAAGGCGTTATCTTTCGCGTAGCCCGTACCTCCCTATTACAAGGATTTCAAACCGCCTGGAATCGCGGCACGTTTTGGTCGGTTATCGTTGGGACAACGGCGGCTGGAGGACTTAGTTACTGGTTGTCTCGTCGCATTGTCAAACCCCTGACTCAAATCGAAGACATTACTCAACAATTTGCGGCGGGTAAGCTAGATAAACGACTTCCGCCCAGTGAAATTCCTGAAATTAATCAACTCGCCACCAGTTTTAATCAGATGGCGGTGAGTTTAGAAGATGTAGAACAGCGGCGGCGAGATTTAGTCAGTGATTTGACTCATGAACTGCGAACCCCTCTGACGGTACTGCGAGGTTATTTAGAAGAACTTGCCACACACAGGATGGAAGCAACGCCTGCAATGTATCAGCAGTTGGCAAAAGAAACGCGACGGTTGGAACGGTTAATTAACGATTTACAGGAACTCTCCAAAGCCGAAGCCGGTTATCTGCCCATAAAAGTTGAACCTGTGAATGTGCGTCCCCTGTTAGAATCACTGGTGCAAAAGTTTGCGGATCAGGTTTTGGAAGAAGGTCCTGTATTGCATTTAGATTGTCCAGAAAAATTGCCTCGGGTATTGGCAGATAGTGACCGATTGGAACAAGTATTGGTGAATCTTTTAGGCAATGCGATTCGACATACTCCAACGGGTGCGATTACCGTTCGGGTGTGGATAGAACGGGACGGGAGAAAAGGAATTATTCCTCGGTTATCGATTGCGGTAACCGATACGGGTATGGGTATTGCCCCAGAGAATGTCCCTCATGTGTTTGAACGGTTCTGGCGGGCGGAAAAGTCGCGCAATCCGAATACCGGGGGAACGGGGATAGGGTTAGCTATCTCGAAGCGGTTGGTGGAATTGCAAGGGGGTGAGATTGAGGTAGAAAGTCAGCTAGGGGTTGGCAGTACGTTTCGGTTTTATCTGCCCTTAGCATAACTCTTATGTCAAGGTAAACAGAGATTCAGTTCCTTCGCTACATTTAAGCTAGGGCGAGTCGAGACAGGTTAATTTTAACACCGCCATATTTGAGCAGCGACTCGCCCCTACAATCTACAATTTCAATAATTGCTACAACTGTTGTAAGCCTGACAATCTTTATGATGGACAATTGGCAGTAGAGACGTTGCATGCAACGTCTCTACATAAATGATGTGTCCTAACTTAATTTACTCGGGTCGCCCTCTCCTCAACGTCCTGTGTCAGAACGTGTTTCTTGACAAAATTTATTTCGCCATCTAATAATTAACGTAGTTAATGGGTAAACATGTCGAATCCTGAGCGTTAATGGTGCGGATTTTTAGGTTCCCATCCAAGTACGAACGAGCCACAGTTATATTTGATAAATATGCTCAATAAGCCCAAATTTAAACAATGCTTTCATGTTGAAATAGTCGAACCAGAAACAGTATTTTTGTTGTCGGAGCGAGGTTCGATTCAACTTAATCGTCATCTCTATCAACAATTAGTTCCGTTAATCGATGGGCATCACACAGTTGAGGAAATTATTGATCAAATCCTCCAGCATCTATCTGCGGAAACTATTTCGTTTCAAGAGATGCTCAATACTAGCGTCATGGCGCGACATGCCTTGATGCAGATGGAACAGAAGGGATACATTGTAGAAAGTGAGTCTCTATTGCCCGATAATTTAGCCAGCTTCTGCGAGATGCTAAATGTTGATGTTCAGGAGGCTTACCAGCGATTGCAAACGACAAAAGTAGCAGTAAGCTGTTTGGGTTCTCTGTCTACTTCTGAGTTCCTATCTACTCTGGAATCGCTACAGATTCAAGTGGCGGATCAGGGAGATATTGATATCGTATTAACCGATGACTATTTGCACGTTGATTTAGAAGCATTTCATCAAAATGCCTTACAATCTCAACGTCCCTGGATGCTAGTTAAACCCGTGGGGACGGTGGTTTGGATCGGACCAATTATTGAGCCAGGAAAAACGGGCTGCTGGCACTGTTTAGCGCAACGCTTACGGGATAACAGACCAATAGAACGCTTTATCCAAAAACAGCAGCACCGTCCGACACCGATACCGATTCCTTTAACGTCTTTTCCGGCTAGCGTACAAACCGCTTTGGGAATGGCAGCAACGGAGGTGTTTAAATGGATTGTTTTGGGCGAAAATCAACGGTTAACAGGGGTTCTGGTTACTCACGATACTTTATCCTTAGACACCCGAAATCATCGTCTAGTTAAGCGTCCGCAATGTCCCCGTTGTGGACTGACTCAGACGTTGAACCGTAAACCTTTACCGATTATTCTGGGACACCGGAAGAAGAGTTTTACCACAGATGGCGGACATCGTTATTGTTCACCGGAAGAAACGCTGAAAACCTATCACCATCACCTGAGTCCGATTACCGGTGTTGTCCGGGAATTGACCCGGTTAGAGACAGGCGTCAATCATTTAACTCATACTTATATAGCCAAGCATCATTTCGCCACACTGTTTGATGATCTCAACACGTTACGCCAAAATATTGGGGGTCGTAGTGCGGGAAAAGGTCGCACGGACGCTCAAGCAAAAGCCAGTGGGTTTTGTGAGGCGATTGAGCGCTATTCTGGGGTTTTTCAGGGGGACGAAATTCGAGAAAAAGGGAGTTATCACAGGCTGGGCGATCGCGCGATTCATCCGAATACCTGTATGAATTTTAGCCCTAGTCAATATGAAACTCGTCAAGACTGGAATAACAAATGTTTGGGGTGGTTTCAAAAAGTTCCTGAACCCTTTGACGAGGAACGAGAGCGAGAATGGACGCCAGTTTGGTCGTTAACGGATCAAGGGTTTAAGTATTTGCCTACGGCTTACTGTTATTATGGCTATCCTCAATCCGAAAAACCCGATTGTTGGGCAGATTCTAATGGTTGTGCCGCCGGAAATACGATAGAAGAAGCTATCCTGCAAGGGTTTATGGAATTAGTGGAACGGGATAGTGTGGCGTTATGGTGGTATAACCGGATTCAACGCCCCAAGGTGGATTTAGAGAGTTTTGATGACCCCTATTTTCATGAGTTAAACGAGTATTACCAAAGCCTGCATCGGGAACTCTGGGTGCTCGATATTACCAGTGATTTGAATATTCCCGTATTTGCGGCGATTAGTCGGCGGTGCGATCGCGCGGTGGAAGATATCGTTTTGGGGTACGGCGCTCATTTTGACCCGAAAATTGCCATCCAACGGGCGTTGACGGAGGTGAACCAGATTCTCCCTTCGGTGTTAAGGGCAAATGCTGATGGTAGTACATTCTATAATCCTGGGGCTGATCCGATGGCGCTGGACTGGTGGAAAATGGCAACGGTGGCGAATCAGCCGTATTTAGTTCCTGATGAGAGTATGGCGGTAAAGGTACAGTCAGATTATCCGCAAGTGTGGAGTGATGATCTCAAAGATGATGTGATTCGCTGTCAGCAACTTGTCGAGAACCGGGGGATGGAACTGCTGGTGCTGGATCAGACTCGTCCTGATATCGGACTCAAGGTTGTCAAGGTGATTGTTCCCGGAATGCGCCACTTCTGGAAACGGCTGGGTTCGGGACGGTTATATCAGGTTCCGGTAGAATTGGGGTGGTTGAAAGCGCCGCTTCCGGAAAATCAACTCAATCCATTCCCGATGTGGATGTGAGTCCAGCGAACTCATCCTGAAAACAACGATATGCTTAGTTTGTTAAGAATAATGTAGAACTGTTGAGTGTACTGCCAATGTTGTTCATAATATTTGAAAAAAGAATAATCAAATCAAATTAGTACCTTGTGTGACCCGCTCAAGTAAATACGTCAAGTAAATACGATTGGAAAGCTGGACTAATGAAAGACTTGAAAATAAAAGAGTTAGTTGAATGGTCTCATTGCAAAACTAGCGCTCCCTCATTCCGGGTATACCCAGAAAACCATCCCTGTAACTACGAGACACTTTTTTCCCTGTTATCGAAACAATGCAAACTTCTTTCTCAACTGATTGCTACTTCATGGCTAAATGGTGAAAAAGCAACGCAGATTCGGGAAATATTCAGAAAAGCTAAGAGGGAAGATGATTCAGATTTGAAGGATTTGTTGACGGGAAAGAAATCAGAATTGTGGGATCAGCCTATTTTTGATGAGACGGAAATAGACAGGTATGAATTCGAGATCACATTAGATTCGTTCGAGGGTTCTTTAATTGAAACGGGGAAAGTATCTCCTGCTTTTAAAATGACCTTGCCTTATCCTCCACGCCCAGCCCTGGGTGAATTGACTGTAACTTACGCAGAAATAGAAGAATGGGTAAAGGAACCAATAGTAGAAGAGAACGGTATCACAAAAGATTTCGTTCCTCCTTCACTCTATATTCCCTGCTCATCTTGCTAATACAGCAAGGCATAAAGTTACCCAGGTTTCAAACTAGCTAAATCGAGTCATGAAAGCCGTAATAGTTTAACGACCTGTATTTTCCCATCAAGTGAATCCCCCGTCTGAAGGATGGGGGATTTCCTGTCAGTAGCATTCCATTTGAGATTTGGATTCTAGAACCTTCAGTATATCGTCGCTAATTAAAGAATCAGAAATCATGCTTAACGGATATCAAATTATTGATGCAGATGCTCATGTATTCGAGCCGCAAGATCTTTGGCACAAGTACCTAGAACCAGGGTTAAAGCGGTTTGCCCTAACGTCACCCAATATAACGATTCAGGGTGAAAAAATTTACAGCAAAATGTCTAATGACATTCACAATTATGCCGTAAGAAATATTGGACGCAATCACCCCACAGATGCCATACCCAATGGTTTTGACTCAGAATCTCAAGTTAGGGCAATGATGCAGATGGGAGTTGATATCTCATTTCTCTATCCCAGCCTGGGATTGTGGGTGATGGGAATCGATAGCATGACACCGCAACTGGCTGGAGCATTTACCAGAGCCTACAATAATTGGTTACATGACTTTTGTAGCTATAACCCGCAAATTCTCAAAGGGGTGGGAGCAATCAACTTACACGATCCTGAAGAAATGCTTCCTGAATTGCACCGAGTTGTAGCCTTTGGTTGGAATGCCGTTTTTTTGCGCTCCAACCCCGTTAAGGGACGACTGCTGAGTGATCCCGCCTACGAGCCATTTTGGACGGAGTGCGAAGCGTTAGGGGTAGCGGTGGGGATTCATGAAAGTGGTAGTCACAGTCGTTTACCAACCACTGGCGCGGATCGCTTTAACACCCGTTTTGGGATGCACGCCTGCTCTCATCCAATGGAACAGATGATGGCATTGTTAGCGCTGATTGAAGGTGGCGTGTTAGAGCGTCACCCTAACCTGAGAGTCGGCTTTCTCGAATCTGGCTGTGGTTGGTTACTCTATTGGCTGTGGCGTCTGGATGAAGAGTATGAGGAGTTAGGTTGGGAAGTGAAGAATAACGTTAAAATGAAGCCGTCCGACTACTTCCGTCGCCAGTGCTTTATCACGATTGAGCCTTCTGAGCCTTATCTGGATCGGGTTATTCAGGATATTGGCGTCGAGAATTTGCTCTTTGGTTCTGACTATCCTCACATGGATCATAAGCAGGATATTGTGGAAAGAGCCGTGGCACTTCATGAACAACTGGGTGAGGAAACAGTGCGAAAGATTCTTTGGGATAACCCGGCTCGTTTTTATGGATTGTAGCCATTTTATCACCAAATTATGGCTAAAATAGAAAAAAACACGACAAGGTATTTGGTAATATAGAAAACCATAAAATAACAGTCCAACTGAATAACACTTACTTCTGTTGAAATAAAAAAATGAACTTCACGACTGACTATCAAATTCTTGCCAAAATATACGAAAGCAATAATTCATTAGTCTATCGAGCGATTCTCGCCCAAAATCATCAACCCATTATCCTGAAGATTCTTAAAGAAGACTATCCCACTCCAGCAGAACTTAATCGATACAAGCAAGAATATGAAATAACCCGTTCCTTAAATCTGGAGGGTGTGGTTAAAGCCTACAACTTACAGCGATATCAAAATAGCATGATTATGCTATTGGAAGATTTTGGCGGGGAATCCTTAAAGAAATGGATGGCAGAATACCAGTTTAATCTGAAAGAATTTCTTGATGTTGCTATAAAAATAACCGAGGGCTTGGGCGGAATTCACGCTGCCAACATCATCCACAAAGATATTAATCCATCAAATATTGTTTATAACCCAAAAACAGGACAATTAAAAATTATCGATTTTGGCATGTCTTCTGTTTTATCGCGGGAGAATCCAGCCATTCGTAATCCGGATCATCTGGAAGGAACTTTAGCCTATATTTCCCCAGAGCAAACAGGCAGAATGAATCGAGTGATTGATTACCGCACTGATTTTTATTCTCTGGGGGTTACTTTCTACAAACTTCTCACCTATCAACTTCCGTTTAAAGCGACTGATGCGATGGAGTTGGTGCATTGTCATATCGCTAAACAACCAATTCCACCCCATCGCTTGAGAGGAGGAGTAAGTGAACCGGAAAATAGGAGGATCAACGAGATTCCTAAAACGGTTTCTGATATCGTCATGAAACTGATGGCAAAAACGGCAGAGGATCGCTATCAAAGTACTTGGGGGCTAAAAGCCGATTTAGAAACCTGTTTAAATCAATTACAAACTCAAGGGGCGATTTTAGAGTTCACTCTCGGTCAACAAGATATTTCAGATAAGTTTAAAATCCCGCAAAAACTCTATGGTAGGGAAACAGAAATAAAGCAACTGATAGCCACCTTTGATCAAGTGACCCAAGGCACGACTCAGATGATGCTTGTTGCTGGCTATTCAGGTATTGGTAAGTCAGCTTTAGTGAATGAAATTCATAAACCTATCGTGGGACAGCATGGGTATTTTATTTCCGGTAAATTTGATCAGTTTAAGCGGAATATTCCCTATGCTTCTATAATTCAAGCTTTCCAAGAATTGATTCGACAATTGCTGACAGAAAGTGAAGCGCGTCTGCAAACTTGGAAGCAAGACCTGTTAGCTGCACTGGGAAACAATGGGAATATTATTATTGATGTTATTCCTGAAGTTGAAATAATTATTGGTAAACAGCCACCCGTGCCACAACTTGGTTCAACCGAGTCTCAAAATAGATTTAATTTAGTCTTTAAAAAATTTATTGGCGTTTTTACTAAAAAAGAACATCCTTTAGTTCTTTTTATGGACGATTTACAGTGGGCAGATTCGGCTTCTTTCAAGTTAATTCAGTTGTTAATGACTGAACCCGATATCCAATATCTACTCATGATTGGGGCATATCGAGATAATGAAGTCATTGCCACACATCCTTTGATGCTCACCTTGGAGCAAATTCAAAAGACTAATACCAGTGTGAATACTATTACTCTTCAACCCTTAAGAATAGACTGTGTTAACCAATTGATTGCTGATACGTTAAACTGCTCAAGAGATTTATCCAAACCTTTGGCTGATTTAATCTTTAAAAAGACGCATGGGAATCCGTTTTTTGTTACCCAGTTACTTGAAAATTTATATCAAGAAAAAATAATTTTATTCGATCAGAGTACGGGGTGTTGGCATTGGGATATCAACCAGATCCAAACTGTAGCCATAACTGACAATGTTGTTGAATTAATGGTCAGTAAAATTAAAAGGTTAGATCCTCAAACACAAAATGTGTTGAAATTAGCAGCCTGTATTGGCAACCGATTTAATTTGGATGTTCTCTCTGTCGTCAACGCCAAATCTTTGTCAGACACGGCTAACGAACTGTTGTCAGCTATACAAGAAGGGTTAATTATTCCGTTAAGTGATGACTACAAAATCCCCTTGCTTTGGCAGAAAGAAACCGAGTTAATTGATTCTAATCAACCAGATCCCTCTCTCTTTGCGGATCAGAAATATTCTATCTTTTATAAGTTTTTGCATGACCGAGTTCAACAAGCGGCTTACGCTCTGATCCCCGATAATCAGAAAAAAGAAGTTCATGTCAAAATTGGTCAATTATTGCTAGCGAATGTTAAAGAAAATGAACTCGATGAAAATATTTTCGACATTGTTAACCAGTTAAATATCGGAGCCGAATTAATTAAGGATCAGTCAGATAGAGATGAGTTGGCTCAATTAAATCTGATGGCGGGGAAAAAAGCCAGAGAAGCAACAGCTTATGAATCGGCTGTTCGGTACTTAAAGATAGGGGTAGATATCCTCTCATCAGATGGCTGGGAACGTCAGTATGACTTAACACTGGAACTGCATATAGAAACGATTAAATCCCAATACCTCAGCACCCAATTTGATCAAGCGGAAAAGCTTTCTGCTGCTGTGCTACAACACACGAAAACACTCCTCGATCAAGTCAAAGTGTATGAAATCAAGCTTCAATCCTATTCCTCGCAACTACAGTTCCAGTCCGCGATAAATACAGGACTTGAGATTTTAATTAAATTGGGAATAGTTTTACCTCAAAAATCAAGCCAAAGCCGAATAAAAAAAGAACATAATGCATTCAATTTACTTTTAGGTGATACGCCGATTAAAGACTTAGCTAATCTACCCGAAATGACGGCTGCTGATAAACTTGCAGCAATGAGAATCTTACTTGCGATCGCTTCGCCTACTTATATTACTAATCCACCATTGTTTGCGATGGTTGCCTATAGTCTAGTGACTCTCTGTGTTAAGTATGGAAATTCGAGTTTAGCGGTGGGGGCTTATATTCAGTATGCTCTCTATCTATCCGGAATCGAAGGTTATCAAGAAGATGCTTATCATTTTGGTCAGTTGTCTTTGCAGCTACTGGAAAAGTTTAATGCCCAGCAATTTACAGCAAGAGTTCCTTTAATCTATAATACTCAGGTTAAACATTGGAAAGAACATACTAGAAAAACAATAGAACCGTTACGAGAGGGCTTAAATACCGGATTAGAACATGGGGATTTGGAGTATGCTGGCATGGCGGCAAATTCCTATTGTGCTAATTTGTTCTTTATTGGCAACAATTTGGATGAAGTGGAGCAACAGACAGCAAAGTATACTGAATTAATGATCAAGTTAAAGTTAGTATACTCTATACAATATTCCCAGGTTTTTCATCAAACTGTATTAAATTTACTCAATACCTCTGTAGAGAAATTAAATTTAAGTGGCACGGCTTTTAATGAAACCCAATCTATCCCTAGATTAATAGAAGGCAAGAATTACTGTACATTATGTCACTTGTATGCTAATAAAGCAATATTGTCTTTTTTGTTTAAACATTATGATCAGGTCATTGAAAATATTAGCTTAGGTCAATCCTACGCCAGTTCTGCTGCTGGAATGATAGCCCTCGTTCAGCTTAATTTTTATGAATCAATGGGCAATTTTGGGTTATATTTTAAAGACAATAGTTTAGCCAAAAAACAATTGATCAATAAAATTAACCTAAATCAAAAGCGTCTGAAACAATGGGCAGCTTATTGCCCTGAAAATTATCAGCACAAATATGATTTAGTCGCAGCCGAAAAGTCGCGAGTTTTGGGTAAAAAAACCCAAGCCATGGAACTTTATGATCGCGCGATTCGTGGTGCTAGGGAGCAAGGGTTCATCCACGAAGAAGCCATCGCTTATGAACGTGCAGCGGAGTTCTATTTCTCCCTAGGTAGAGACGAAATCGGTCAACTCTACCTGAAAAACGCCCACCATTGCTATACGCGCTGGGGTGCTAAGGCTAAAGTCAAAGCCTTGGAAGCAGAATATCCGCAAATTTTAGTCGGTTCAACCCATCGAACTGATGGTAAAGGGATTAGCACCCGAATTTCTACATCGGGGGGTGATGCTCAAGCCTTGGATTTATCAACGGTGATGAAAGCCTCGCAAACCCTCACCAGTGAAATTGTGCTGGATAACTTACTCGCCAAACTAATGAACATTGCGATTGAAAATGCAGGCGCACAAAAAGGGTTTCTGATTTTGCAATCCCAAATTGAGCCAGGAACTAAGCAAGGGAAATGGGTAATTGAAGCCGAAGGTGTAGTGGATTCAGAAGCGGTTAATATCTTGCGATCGCGTCCTGTTGATGCTGTTGATCCTGACACCCAATTGCCCCTGCTGTCAACCGCCATCATCAACTACGTCATCCACACGAAGGAGAATGTTGTCCTCAATGAAGCCACTCATGAAGGACAATTTACCCGCGATTCCTATATCGTCGCCACTCACCCCAAATCTATTCTCTGTACCCCCCTCCTCAATCAAGGTAAACTGACAGGTATCCTTTACTTAGAAAATAACCTTACCACCGGCGCATTTACACCCGATCGAGTCGAAACCTTAAAAATTCTGTCCGCCCAAGCCGCCATCTCCATCGAAAATTCCCGCCTCTACCAACAACTCGAAGCCTATAGCCGTAATCTAGAAATTAAAGTCGATGAAAGAACCGAGGAACTCCAAGACAAAAATCAGGAACTCTCCGCCACCCTGAAAAAACTCAAAGCCACTCAAGATCAAATTATCGCCCAAGAAAAACTCGCCTCCCTCGGCGCGTTAACCGCCGGGATTGCCCATGAAATTAAAAATCCCTTAAACTTTGTCAATAACTTCGCTGAACTTTCTGCTGAGTTAGCCGAAGAACTCTTAGAAGAACTCGATAGTCAAAAAGAACGATTAGACCCGGAAAGCACGGAATACATTGAAGAAATTCTCACTGACTTAGGACAAAACGTTAAAAAAATTAACGAACATGGCAAACGCGCCGACAATATCGTGCGCGGTATGCTGATGCACTCACGGGGTCAAAGTAGCGAACGACAACTCGTCGATATCAATTCACTGCTGGCAGAATATGTTAATTTAGCCTATCACGGTATGCGTGCCAAAGATTCCTCATTCAACATTACCGTTGAAACCCACTATGACCCCAGCATCGGTCAGATTAAAATTGTGCCGCAGAATATCAGTCGAGTCTTTCTCAATGTCATCAATAATGCCTGTTATGCTGCCCATGAAAAGAAAAAAACTGTTGGCGCAGGATTTACCCCCACACTCTCAGTTAAAACCAAAAATCTAGGAGATAAAGTCGAAATCCGTATCCGAGATAACGGCAATGGCATCCCAGCGGACATCCGGGATAAAATATTCAACCCCTTTTTTACCACTAAACCCACAGGTCAAGGAACAGGGTTGGGATTATCCATTAGTCACGATATCATTGTGGGAGAGCATCAAGGGGAGATTAAAGTAGCGACCGAAGTTGGGACATATACCGAGTTTAAGCTGATTTTACCTCAATAATTCTAGCCATGGCGCGTCTGCCATGGCGCACTTAGAATCCACTCAATAGGCTCGGGTCGCCCTATAATTAATCAGGTTGCCCTTTACTCTCACCCTTTAAGGTGTTATGCATTTAAATTGGATATATAGCATTTTCTTGCTCATTTATGTAACCCAATGCCAGTTTCTAATGACACAAAAAACAGACGCATTTCTCTCCTACTATTGCCTATTGCCTATTGCCTATTGCCTTTGTCCACTATCGTGAGTTTCACATCTCAAATGAAAACACTATAGGTAGTGAGCAAGATGCTGAGTAACGAGCAAGATTCTCGCCCGACATACAAGAATTTCGCAATTCTTGATATTAAGGTTTAAATGCCGAATTGTACCGATGACTTGAGAGGAAAGAATGATTAAAGTTATGGTAGTCGATGATGAAAAAGATGTTTTGTTGTTGTTTAGACAACAATTTAGAAAAGAGATCAGACAAGGCAAAATTGAATTTCACTTTGCTTTCTCAGCCAAGGAAGCCCTCTACTATCTTGAAATGGAAAGTAAAAAACAAAATTGTGTTGTCTTGATTCTTTCAGATATTAATATGCCGGAGATAAACGGCTTAGAATTACTTAAAACAATCAAAAACAAATTCCCAAATTTAAAAGTTTTCATGATTACAGCTTACGGCGATGATGAAAACTATCGACTGTCCTTAGAATACGGAGCCGATGATTATATTCATAAGCCCGTTGAATTTGACAAACTTAAAGAAAAAATATTTAATGTATCCACAAATTAGCAGACTGAACACTGATGCCAGCCAAAATTCTGGTTGTCGATGATGAACCCGACTTAGAACCCCTAATTCGCCAAAAATTTAGAAAAAAGATTAGGCAAAAGGAACTCCAGTTTATTTTTGCCTGTAATGGTGTGGACGCCCTAGACAAGCTCTCATCTGACTCCGATATTGATATGGTTTTAACCGATATTAATATGCCCCAAATGGATGGACTAGCTTTGCTAATGAAACTGGCTGCGGACTATCCTGTGATTAAAGCTGTGATTCTGTCCGCCTATGGGGATATGGACAATATTAGAGCGGCGATGAACTTGGGGGCGTTTGACTTTCTTACCAAACCGATCAATTTTCAAGACTTAGAAATTACCACCTACAAAACTCTGCAACATGTCCAGCAGCTCAAACAGGCGTTAGCCCAGGAAAATTATCTCAAACGTTTAGAAGCAGAAAACCTTCGCCTCAGTACTGAACTCGATATTACCCGACGACTGCAACAAATGCTTTTACCAACGGAGACAGAACTTCGTCAAATTCAGGGGCTGGATATTGCTGGATATATGCAACCTGCTGATGAGGTAGGGGGAGACTACTACGATGTACTTGAACACAATGGCACAGTAAAAATTGGGATTGGCGATATCACCGGTCATGGGTTAGAAAGCGGTGTCCTGATGCTGATGGTACAAACCGCTGTGCGGACACTGCTAATAAATAACGAGACAAATGCGGTTAACTTCTTGAGTACCCTTAACCAAACGATTTACCAGAACCTGCAACGGATGGGCTGCGACAAGAACTTAAGCCTTGCCTTAATCGACTATCACCAAGGTGTTCTGACGGTTAGTGGACAACATGAACAAATGATTGTGCTACGCTCCAATGGTACGATTGAGCGAATTGATACGATTGATTTAGGCTTCCCTATTGGTTTGGCTGAGACGATTGCTGAGTTTGTGGCTGAAGCGACAGTTCAGTTGTATCCAGGAGATGGAGTTGTCCTGTACACCGATGGGATTACTGAGGCTGAAGATATGAATGGGGTGCAATATGGTCTGGAAAGGCTTTGTGAAGTTTTAAGAACAAACTGGCACAGTTCAGTGTGTGAGATTAGACAGGCGGTTATTGACCAAGTGTGGCAGCATATTGGAGAGCAGAAAGTCCATGATGATATTACCTTACTTATCCTTAAGCAGCAGTGATTGGTTATTGGTCATTTGTCCTTTGTCTTTAAAATTATTGTACTCCGTTGGGGACGGGCGCGAGTGACATCAGGGTGAAAACCTTCCCGTTAATGGTAAAACCCGCCCCCCAGACGCTTCTTGCATCGCGTCTCTACAGTCCATCCTTATCCGGCAAAAACAATGCCAGCGAAAATACTGGTTGTCGATGATGAACCTGATTTAGAACTTCTAATCCGCCAGAAATTTAGAAAAAAGATCCGGCGTAAGGAACTCCAGTTTATTTTTGCCCGTAACGGTTTGGACGCCTTAGAAAAGCTGCAAACCCAGCCGGATATTGATATGGTTTTAACCGATATTAATATGCCCCAAATGGATGGGTTAACCTTACTCACGCGCCTCGCCCAAAACTATCCCACCACCAAAGCCGTTATTCTTTCTGCTTATGGGGATATGGAAAATATCCGCAAAGCGATGAATCTGGGGGCGTTCGACTTCCTGACTAAACCCATTGATTTCCAAGATTTAGAAATTACCACCAATAAAACCCTCCAGCATGTGCAACAGATTAAAGCCGCGCAACAGCAGGAGCGTTTGGCACAACGGGCGCAAGCTGACTTATTAGAAAATCTACGCCAAGAAGTGATTGAGCGCCAGCGAGTCCAAGATGCGATGCGTGCGAGTGAGAGACAGTTGGCGCAATTTCTGGAAGCTGTACCTGTGGGTTTATTTGTAATTGATGCCAATGGTCAACCCTACTATGCTAACCAGACAGGACAGCAATTACTGGGAAAAGGAGTGGTATCCAAACACCCATCCGAACAACTCGCTGAAATTTATCACGTCTATCTGGCGGGAACAGAACAAGTCTATCCCAGTCATCGTGATCCAATTTTACGGGCGCTTATGGGTGAACAAGCGACGGTTGATGACATGGAAATCCGTCAGGGCGATAGGATTATCCCTTTGGAGGTTTGGGCAACTCCCATTTTTGATCACCAGGGTAATGTTATCTATGCTATTGCCGCTTTTCAAGATATCAGTCCCCACAAGCAAGCCGAAGCCGAACGGCTTCAGTTTACCCAAACCTTGGAACAAAAGCATGCGGCGTTGCAGCGCCTGGATCAACTCAAAGATGAGTTTTTAGCCAATACCTCCCATGAACTGCGTACCCCTCTCAATGGCATTATTGGTATTGCTGAATCCCTCATTGACGGGGCGGCTGGTCCTTTGTCTCAGGTGCAAATGGCGAATCTGGCAATGGTTGTTTCCAGTGGTAAGCGCCTCCAAAGTCTGATTAATGATATTTTGGATTTCGCCAAACTGAAAAACCACGATATCGAATTGCACCGCAAGTCTGTGGACTTTCGCCAAATCACCGAAGTGGTGCTTACCCTGTCTCGCACCCTGATTAGGGGTAAATCTCTAGAGTTGAAAAATGAGATACCTGAAGATTTCCCCGGAATCGATGGAGACGAGAATCGGTTGCAACAAATTATGTACAATCTGGTGGGAAATGCGATTAAGTTTACCGAATCGGGTTCCGTTACAGTGTCAGCAACCCAGAAGCAGGATAGGGCAGAAGTGACGGTGGCTGATACAGGGATTGGTATTGCCCCGGATAACTTCGAGGATATCTTTAAATCCTTTGAGCAACTTGACGCCTCTGTATCCCGTCCCTACAGGGGTACAGGATTGGGATTAAGTATTACCAAACAACTCATTGAACTCCACGGCGGAACCATTCGCGTTGAATCAGAACTGGGTCAAGGTTCGCGATTTATTTTCACGCTTCCCATCAGTTCCCAACCGATTAAACCCTCATCAGAATACAGTACAGAAATCACCAAAATGCGGGACTATAGCACCTTATCCCCCAGCGAACCTTTACCACGGGTTTCTAAAACTGGCGAATTCACGATTTTAGTTGTAGACGACGAACCGATTAATTTGCAGGTTGTTACCAATCACCTATCTGTCCACAATTATGCCATTGTTCAAGCGACCAGTGGTATGGAGGCTTTAGCCAAAATTGAGCGGGGGTTTAAGCCGGATTTGGTGATTCTGGATATTATGATGCCCAGGATGTCGGGCTACGAAGTTTGCCAAAAAATCCGCCAACGCTTTCCTGCTAATGAAATGCCAATTATCATGTTAACAGCGAAGGAGCAAGTCTCGGATTTGGTGGAAGGCTTGAATGTGGGGGCGAATGATTATTTAACTAAACCGATTTCTAAACATGAACTGATTGCCCGGATTAAAACCCATCTTTATCTGTCGAAAATTAATAGCGCTTACGGGCGCTTTGTCCCTCACGAATTCCTGCGTTTTTTGGGGTATGAAAGTATTGTGGATGTGCGGTTGGGGGATCAGGTTCAGCAGGAGATGTCAATTATGTTTGCGGATATTCGCAACTTTACCACGCTCTCGGAGAGTATGTCTCCCCAGGAGAATTTTAATTTTCTCAATTCTTATTTGAAACAAGTCGGACCAATTATCCGTAAACATCAGGGTTTTATTGATAAATACATTGGTGACGCAATCATGGCGCTGTTTCCCGCAACCGCCGATGATGGCTTACAAGCGGCGATTGAAATCCAGCAACAAGTGACACGCTATAATCGCGATCGCGAAAAGGCGGGTTATCCGGCGATTACCATTGGTATTGGCTTACATACGGGTAGTTTGATGCTGGGGACGATTGGAGAACAGCAGCGAATGGAAAGTACGGTGATTTCCGATACGGTTAATTTGGCGTCACGTCTAGAAGATTTGACTAAAGTCTATGGGGCATCGATTTTAATTAGTGGTTATACTTTATTTTGTCTAGAAGATCAAAGTCAATATCACTATCGATTTATCGGCCAAGTGCAAGTTAAAGGCAAAAAGCATTTGGTTCCGATCTTTGAAGTTTTTGATTCGGAACCTGATTTTATAATTAAATTAAAAGAAAAAACAAAAACTAAATTTGAAGAAGGAATTGTTAGTTTTTATCAAAACAAAATTGATTTAGCCGTGGCAAATTTCCAAGATATTATAGCAATTAATCATCACGATAGAGCGGCACTTAATTACCTTAACCTCTGTGACATGACGAGACCAAAATAGCGTTATATCATGTCCGCCTACACAGTTATCATTCCCTTCTCCCCTGGAGCCTTCTGCTCTCTCTGCCTTTCGAGTTAGAGAGGAATCAGTTCGGGGAAATTAACCAACAGTTGTTCATCTGTCAATTGATCGCCAAATTGAGCCGGCGAAAAGTGAACTTGAATGGCTCGCAAGCGTTCCTGATAATGGAGATTAATTAAAGCTTTGAGACCCTCTTCTAGTGGCTCTATATCCGCCAGATTGGTTTCCAGTTCCAGCACTTCCCCCTCAAATGCCATAGTAATCATCACAATTAAATTACGAGTGACCGGCAAAGATAGGGGTTCATCCTCCGATGAATATCCATTGAAGTCAGGCTCACTCAAATACCGTTGGGCAGAGTCGGTAAATAACTCACTCACATAATCTCCCGCCTCCCCTTCATTCCAAAATACATTCCCTTCATTAGCAGCCGATTGCCAATAGGTGTTGTACTGTAAGAGGTTTTGGCAAATATCGACCAGCCCTTCTCCGAGAACCCTCAAATCTCCATCGGATTCTACCGCATCTCGCGCCGCCTGATTGAGGACTCCCAATAACGGCGCGACTTCTTTGCCGGTTAAATGAACAAACAACCGACAGACGACTAAGCGGGTTTTGCCACTCAGTTTATTCAAGCGATCGCGCCAAGAACTCATGGACTTCTCCTCTACTTGCTCAGGATGGCAATCAATTATAGTCCTCAACGGAGCAATAAAACAGGAGTCACGTTTCTCGAAAAGGCGGCACCCAGATTCGAACTGGGGGTAAAGGCTTTGCAGGCCCCTGCCTTACCACTTGGCGATGCCGCCCGATTAGACGTAGCAATGCTACGTCTCTACAATAGGGATTATAGCCTATCTACATGAGTATGTGTCTCTTTTGCGGTGGAATTCTTTTTGCCTTTGCAAAACATTAAGTATTTTAGAGGAGTGAAGCTATTTTGTCCATTCCCCGCTAGGCTGAGAATATCAGTTAATAGAGCTAACGCTACAGTGGCGATCGCTACCTCGATCCATGCTATTCAACCTGCTCAACCTGCCCTACTGGATTTTCCTAGGGATGGGAGTTCTCCTATTTCTCGTTGTTATCGTCTCCGGTGGCGGTGATGATGATTTTGATTTTGATGTAGATGCCGATGCGGACATTGATGTGGATACCGGTGGCGATTTTGCCATGGGATCAATGTTCGGTTTACTCGGTGTGGGTAAAGTTCCCCTAATTTTGCTCTTAGCAACCGACTGTAGTCTGGTGGGGCTTTTCGGCTGGATGATGAATGTGGCGATCGCAAATGTCACGGGTACGATTCCCACAGGTTTATTGGGCGGTGTCGTCGGTGGTGCATCCCTGGTGCTAAGTTTATTCTGCGGTGGCTTAATTTCTCGACCCTTGGGCAAAATTTTCGCCGACTTTGGTGAAGATGCTAGTGGCGAGCGCCTAATTGGTTGTCAGGGTACTGTCAGTTCCCGTTCAATTCCCCTAGAAAGTCAAGGCAAAATCGGTCAAGTTGATGTTCTTGATCCCAACGGTAATCTGGTTACGATTAATGCCACTTTGCCTCAATGGGCGAAAATAATTCCCAATCGAGGCAATTACGTTTTAGTTATTGAGCGACAACCGGAAAGCTATCGCGTGATTACCAAAGACAGTTCTGATCAACAGCAGTGGTTGTCCAATTCATCCCAGCTTAAGGATTCACCGTAACGGGTGAATACACAACCGTCTGTGTACGGTTTTGGTCAAATGTGATTCTTTTTACACAAACCCTACATGTGTATAAGTTCCAGGCTTTAATAAAACCTATAGATTACTAATCGCCAACTACCATGTCACAACCATCTACGTCCTCAACCTCCCAGCCTGTCCCGGTATCATCTACCCTGGCACAACTGCCCAGTGGGATGCTCTTTTTCCCCGGTTTGATTGGCGCACTAATTTTATTGCTTCTCGTGGGCTTATGGTCTTACAAACTGATTTATAAAATCACCCCCAATAATGAAGCATTTGTCAGAACGGGCGGTTTATTCGTTAAAAAGAAATCCGTTATTCTTTACGGCGGCTGTATCGTTTTGCCCGGATTTCATGAACTGACCCGTGTTCCATTACGCGAAATTTCTATTGATGTGGAACGGACAGGAAATCTAGCCGTTCGTACTCAAGACTATCTGCGGGCAAATATGCGGGCAACCTTTTATGTCTGTATCAATGCCGATAAAGACGATGTGTTAACCGCTGCGGCTCGACTCTCGAAACAAGGACGGGTTTCGACTGAAGATATTAAAGAAGCCCTAGAAAAACGAGCAGATGATGCGATTCGAGCTGCTGCCAAGAAGCAGAGTTTAACGGAAATTGATTCTGATAAATTAGGGTTTGCTGATGAAGTATTGAATCTGATTCAGCCTGACCTAAAAAAAGTAGGCTTAACCCTGAATAATATCGCCATTTCTGAGATAGAAGAAAGCGATACCTACGATACAAATAACTTCTTCGATGCCCAAGGGGTACGCCTACGAACCGAAACTATTCAACGATCCATCCAACAAAAACGGGAAGTTGAACTGAGTACCCAGGTGAGAATTGAACAGCAGGAACTTGATGCCCAAAAGCAATCCCTGCGAATCGCCAGAGAAAAAGAAGACGCCACTCTGGGGCAACAACTGGAGGTGGAATCCCTAAAATCCCAGCGACAACGGGAAATTCAAGAAGCCAAAGACCGAGAAGCCGCCACCGTACAACGGACGAAAATTTTACAAGATAAATCCGTTGAAGAAGAAGAAATTCGCCGCAAACTCTCGGTTCAAGAAAACCAAATTCAAGCTGATATTACCCTAGAGGAACGGAATAAACAGCTAAAAGTCGCCCAAACATTGCAAAAACAGGAAGCCGAGATTGCCGAAATAACCCGTCAGCAAACCGTTGATTCCTCCCGCCTAGAAGCTCAAGTTCGGGTGGCTGAGGCTGAACGCTTATCACAAGTGGCGAAACAGGAAGCAGCGATTGCGATCGCGAATAAAGAACGGGAACGCTTTGTCTCTGAAGCCGAACGCGCCCAAGCGGAATCCGGTGTGGTTACGGCGACAGAGATTGAAAAAGCGGAACGGGAAAAACGCCTATCGCTGATTTCGGCGGAACAAGAGGCAGAAAAACGGCGGATTGCCGATCAGAACGTCGTTGAAATTGATGTCTTCCGCCGTCGTCGTCAAGCGGAAATTGCGCGTCAAGCGGCAGAATTAGAAGCTGAATCCATTCGCACATTAGCCCAAGCGAATCGGGATAAAGCCCTTGCCGAAGCCGAAGGAAAACGGGCAGTCATTGAAGCCGAGAATACCTTGAGTGACTCGAAGTTAAGCGCCCAAGTGTTAACCACAATTTGGCCCGATTTGGTAGACAAACTGCCAGAAATTGCCAAAGCTTTAGCGCCACAGCCAGGAGTTTTAGGAGATACCCGAATTTTCGCGTTCCCAGGTATGAATGGCAGTAATGGTAATGGGAATGGGATGGGTGATATTAACAAACTATTACTCTCGACCAGTGGCTTATCGTTAATCAACACACTTCTGGATGAAGGGAAGCTGGGAACGTTAATTGGTCATGTGAGTAAGTTGATGCGGAATAATCCGAGCCAAAATGGAGGGAATGGCAACCCGACTCCGCCAGAGTTCTCAGCCGAATCGGAGATTCCATTAGTCAAGCGGCAAACCCCGCCACCCCCTCCCCCGTCCAAATCTCCTGGACAACGACAACCCTCTTCCCTATCCACGAAAGTTGTTGAACCGTCTCAGGTTAAGAGTGATCAGGCTTCCACGCCACCGGATCACGTCTCTGGGGCAAAGAGCAAGAGCGAAGATGCCAAAACCCTTCACAATTAAGGCAGAGGTGCAGATGGGCATTCGTAGGGGCTCTCGCATTCGCGCCTAGATATATCGGTTTTCTCCTCAAATTCCAACGCGAATGCTTCGCCCAATGACCAACCACCAATGACCAATGACCAACCACCAATGACCAATGACCAATCCCCAATCCCCAATCCCCAACAACCAATAACCAATCCCCAATCCCCAACAACCAATAACCAATGACCAATGACAAAATTTGATACCCTAGCTTAAATAGTCTTGGGAACGAATAGAGAAGCGTGGATATTCAAATTGGGCGAGGTAAGACAGCTCGCAGAGCCTACGGCATCGATGAAATCGCACTAGTCCCCGGACAACGGACGCTAGACCCTAATTTGGCAGACACCCGTTGGCGTTTGGGGAGCATTGAACGAGAAATTCCGATCATTGCCAGTGCGATGGACGGAGTAATCGATGTGCGAATGGCAGTTATGCTATCTGAGATAGGAGCGTTAGGGGTGCTTAACCTCGAAGGCATCCAAACCCGTTATGCTGACCCTGAGCCGATATTAGAGCAAATCACCTCCGTGGGTAAGTCAGAATTCGTTAATCTGATGCAGGATTTGTATGCCGAACCCATTAAACCGGAATTAATCAGCCAGCGAATTCGGGAAATCAAAGACCAAGGTGGGATTGCGGCTGTGAGTGCTACGCCAGCAGGCGCGATGAAATACGGTGAAATTGTCGCCTCGGCGGGTGCTGATTTATTCTTCGTACAAGCAACCGTAGTGTCCACGGCTCACCTGTCGCCAGAGTCAGTCACCCCCCTAGATTTAGCCCAGTTCTGCCAGGATATGCCGATGCCCGTGATTTTGGGTAATTGTGTCACATACCAAGTTGCTCTGAATTTAATGAAAGCTGGTGCGGCGGCTGTTTTAGTGGGAATAGGTCCTGGTGCGGCTTGTACCTCGCGGGGGGTTTTGGGTGTGGGAGTCCCTCAGGCGACGGCGGTGGCTGATTGTGCCGCTGCTCGTGATGAGTATCATCAACAGACGGGTAACTATGTGCCAGTCATTGCTGATGGTGGGTTAATTACGGGAGGAGATATCTGTAAATGTATTGCTTGTGGTGCAGATGCGGTGATGATTGGCTCTCCTTTGGCTCGTGCCAAAGAAGCCCCAGGACGCGGGTTTCACTGGGGAATGGCAACCCCTAGCCCAGTTCTGCCTCGAGGAACGCGCATCCAAGTCGGGAGTACGGGAACATTACAGGAAATTCTCATTGGACCTGCACAACTCGATGACGGCACTCACAATCTTTTAGGTGCCCTGAAAACCAGTATGGGAACCTTGGGCGCTAAGAACTTGAAAGAAATGCAGCAAGTGGAGGTTGTTATTGCGCCATCCCTGCTCACAGAAGGGAAAGTTTACCAGAAAGCGCAGCAGTTGGGAATGGGTAAATAAAACTTGTGGGTTGACGCCTCCCCCAAACCCCACTGATGTGAGTTAACATAGAGAAAGCGGAAGCTAAAAGTTTCCGTTCACTCCTCACACCACACTCCGCCCGGACTACGTTCGGGCGGTTCCTTTTGAGTATCAAGCTCCCATGCCACGATACATTGACATCCCAACTGATTAAATGTGACAATTTATGTCTAAATAAATACTTTTCTGGCAGGAGAACGCTCAGTTTTCTCTGTGGTAAAATATCCAAGACAACGTAGAAACAGTACACGCAAGGATTTCCAGGCATGTCAACAGCCGTAGCAGTTACAGACGCCAGTTTTAAGCAAGACGTCCTAGACAGTGACGTTCCCGTTTTAGTGGATTTTTGGGCACCTTGGTGTGGTCCTTGTCGGATGGTCGCACCTGTGGTGGATGAAATTGCACAACAGTACGAAGGTCAGGTCAAGGTTGTGAAGCTCAACACTGACGAAAATCCCAATGTAGCCAGTCAGTACGGAATTCGCAGCATTCCTACCTTAATGATTTTTAAAGGAGGGCAGCGAGTCGATATGGTTGTGGGCGCAGTGCCAAAAACAACACTGGCAAATACTCTAGAAAAGTATCTCTAATCGATAATCGATTCAGCCTTAAGCCGAGTTGGGTTAAGGCTAGTTAAGCTTGCAGGCGCGATGAGTCGCTACAGCTACAAAAGCCTGTAAGCTCTAGAGTAACATTGCAAAAATAACCCACAAACCAGCATAATTATCTGTTTTTCTGAATTTGTGTTGTAAATCCGGATTAGGAAATTGCCGCTTGTACTAGTAAATGTCTAAATCTATAGACTTTACTATGTCATGACTAGGATACCTATATCGCCTCCACCCATCAAACGTGTTGTGGCGATCGCATCAGTCGTGGTTGGTTGTCTGGTGAGTCCCATCCCGACTCAATCTCAACCAATCAACTCAGCGAGTAATACTCCCTCGCTGCAAGACATGCTTGAATTTAATCTCGATCTATCGGGTAGGGGGCGCCCTGGCGATCGCACAGGGGGCGCGAGTCGTAGTCTATGTGGGGCGGGTAAAACCGGAGAACCACTGTTCGCCCTGATTCCCGATACCAATTTGGGATTAACAGTAGAGGAACATCCCACCTTCTGGTTTTATATTCCCGATGGCGCGAATAAATTCCACTCGATGAAATTTGCCCTCTGGAGTGATCAGGGTGAAAAATTGTACGAAACTACCTATCGGGTGACAAACACCCTACCCGGCGTGATTAGCATCTCTTTACCGCCAACCACACCCGCGCTAAAGGAAAACCAATACTACAACTGGATTTTCACGGTTTACTGTGAAGATCCCCAACGGGCGACTGTTACCACTGATCCTAAACGAGTCCGAGTTAGAGGTTCCATCCAACGTGTTCCCTTAACCGCTGAACTCAAACAAGGATTGAATAGTGTTGTGACACCACGCGATCGCGCGGTTATCTTTGCCCGGAATGGGATTTGGTTTGATTCTATCACCCTGATCGGCAATCTTCGCCGTACTCAAACAGCCAATCGCGCCCTGGCGGCGGATTGGACGAATCTGTTAGAGGACATTGAACTCGAGGCGATCGCATCCCAACCCATTACGGAATGCTGTAGTGCTTCTGCTAAGTAATCCCAAAATTTGTCTAGGGGTTCTCAACTGAGCATTATCAATCACCATGTCCTCAAATTCAGGTTGCTGGTATTACATCATTCCCCAAAACCCCTATATCTAGTGGATGTGCATCATCTGATTGTACATATATCAGCGACTTGATTCGATCCTGTAAGACCCCGCTACACTATCTCGTTCGATCATGCGCTTTCCCACTTTGGCTGTTCTCCTGTACTAGACAGGGAACAGCTTATCGCCTTCTCGGTTAAGTTTAATTCCATAGCCACTTGACCTTGAAAACAGTGTGCTATAAAGAAGTAGATTACATAGTTCCTAAATTATTAGGTGGTGTATAACTAAATACTGTGGCTTTTTTGTCCAATGGTTTAGTATTTTGTTGTCATTGGAGAATATAGGTTAGTGGCTGACCCTAATTGAGTCATCCTGGCAAAGAGATTCCCGGTTCTGAATTTCTTTGAGGGGCATTTGTATTGAGCATTTGCCTAGGTTCACCTTAGCTAAAACCAATAACAGATAGCGTAACCCTGAAAATTGGAGTGATATAGCCCAGGTTGATTATTCAGATACTCTTGAGGATAATTCAACAGCAATAGTTTTGGTGTCTGTAGAAAATTCCACCTATTATTTGATAGCTGAGTAAGCGTATTGGGATTCGGTGTGGCTTCCGGTTAGGACTTACTATATGTAGGGTTGAGTGGCATCCTGTCGGTAAAGTCCTATACATCAGTTCTACTTATTCGACGGAGTTTTGTAGCCCCTATGATTAATTCTGCAATGAAAGGAGCAACCCTACTGTTGGCTACCTTACCCATTTTTGGTGCGACGGCAACTGGTATACCGCCAACTCAGGCAACATTAATCCATGCCGATGGGAATAAAACGGGCGTACCGATTGTTTCGCACCCTAACCCTAGCTCTCTATTGAGAAACCCTTTAGTTACTCAACAGTCTGCGCCCAATCCTTATTTGAAAGATACTATTGTAACCAAGAAAGCCGCACCGAGCAACCCCCCAACTTTAATCATGGCTCAGTCCATTACCGAGGCGGTGGATGGGACAGGTACAACGGTTCACCAAAACGGTAACCAATTTAACATCGACGGTGGCATAGTTTCTGGAGATGGGGCAAATCTATTTCAGAGTTTTCAACAATTTGGTCTTTCATCGGGTGAAATTGCCAATTTTATTTCTAATCCTCAAATTAGTAATATCTTAGGGCGGGTGGTTGGTGGGAATGCCTCAATTATTAATGGTTTGATTAAAGTTACGGGGGGCAACTCAAATTTATTTTTAATGAATCCGGCGGGAATTATATTTGGCGCCAATGCTAGCTTAAATGTTCCCGCGTCATTTACAGCCACAACCGCGACAGGAATTGGCTTTGAGGGGGAGAATTGGTTTAATGTCTTTAGTGAAAATAACTATCAAAGCTTAATTGGTGATCCCAATCAGTTTGCCTTTGATTTGGCTCAAGGAGCAACTCTCATTAATGGTGGCAATTTAGCTGTATCTGAAGGACACAATTTAACCTTACTGGCGGGACATACGATTAACACCGGGCAACTGACTGCACCGGGCGGCACAATTACAATGGCGGCTGTACCGGAATCCCATCGGGTGCGGATTAGTCAACCGGGACAATTATTAAGTTTAGAATTTGTACCGCCAACAGGTGTCAATGGGGAGATGGAAGCTATTGAACCCTTGGATTTACCAACGCTGCTGACGGGTACAGAGGAAAGTGTGGAGACGGGATTAACTGTTACGGATACAGGTCAAGTACAGCTTCAGGATTCTGGTATGAGTGTACCTACAGAAGTAGGCGTTGCGATCGCGTCTGGTACTCTGGATGTTTCTCATGCGTCTCCTACTGTCGATTCCCAGTCTGTGAATGTTTTGGGCAACAAAATTGGTGTATTTGATGCCACGATTAACGCTTCTGGGACTTATGGCGGGGGAACAGTACGACTGGGCGGCGACTATCAGGGTCAAGGTACGTTTAATGCCTCTCAAACCCTCGTCAGTGAAAACTCGCTGATTACGGCTGATGCTGGGGTACAGGGGACAGGCGGTGAGGTGTTTGTTTGGGCAGATGGAGTTACAGGCTTTTATGGGACGATAAGCGCCCGTGGTGGAAATCAAGTGGGAGATGGGGGATTTATTGAGGTTTCTGGCAAAGAGTTGCTGGTTTTTACGGGGCACGCTGATGCTGGAGCAGCTAATGGTCAACCGGGTACGTTATTGCTTGATCCTAAAAATATCATAATTGGGGAGACTAATGCTCCGTTAAAAGAACTTTTTAATCCTAATAACCTAACCAATAATCAATTTGGATATTCAGTCGCGGCAGTCGGCTCCAATATATTAGTGGGTGATCCTGGGGATGATACGAAGGGAACCAATGCAGGTGCGGCTTATTTATTTGATGGTAACGATGGAAGCTTAATCCACAGTTTTCTAAATCCCGATGATACTAATGCAGCGGGAGATCAATTTGGTTTTTCTGTCGCTGGAGTAGGGATAAACGTGCTAATTGGCGCTCCTGGAGATGATCCAGGAGGAGTTAATAATGCAGGTGCAGCGTATTTGTTTGATAATTCAGGGAATCAATTAGGAATCTTTTTGAAGCCAAGCTTCGCTGGTGGAGCCACACAAGGTGACCAATTTGGTTTTTCTGTCGCTGGAGTAGGGAACAATGTAGTAGTTGGTGTTCCTTTTGATGATACGGCAGGAGCCTCGGATGCTGGAGCTGCCTATTTATTTAGTGGCAATGATTGGCAAGACCAAACAGGTTTGCTCAGCCAAAAACCTACAAATGGTGGTCACTTTGGTTATGCCGTATCAGGAGTTGGTTCAGATATAGTCGTTGGTGCCCCTGGTGATGCTCCAAATACTATCACTACAGGAGCAGCCTATTTGTTCAATAGTCAAGGTAACTTGATACGTAGCTTCCAAAACCTAAATAATGAAAATGGTGAATTTGGCACTTCTGTAGCTGCAGCAGGAGAAAATATCCTGATCGGTGCGCCTAAGAATAACACGACTTCAGGAACAACAGGAGCTGCCTATTTGTTTGATCAGCAAGGCAATCTTCTGCAAACATTTGAAAGTCCCCAATCTACACCGAATGGAGCTTTCGGCTCGTCGATAGCGATGGTAGGAGCAAATGTTTTAGGGAGTGCGCCTAGTGATAATACAAAAATAGGGACGGTAGGCTCTGCCTATTTGTTTAATTCCAACACAGGAGATATACTACAAACGCTTCCCAATCCTTCTGGTGGCTCTCATTTTGGAAATTCGGTGACTACAGTTGGCACACAGATATTTGTCGGAGACTATACGGGTGATGTTGCTAACAATGCTGGAAAGGTTTACTTATTTTCTTCAAGCTTCATGTTTGATGATAATCCTAACTCCGAGGTTACCATCGATGCTGACACCATTACCAACATTACTAACACTGGAACAGAGATGGTGTTGCAGGCAAACAACGATATTATCGTGAATAATGTTATTCAAACTCAAGCGGAGGAGGTTGGCGGCGGATTAACGTTACAAGCCGGTCGGAGTATTTCTGTTAAGGCTGATATTACAACCGATAATGGCAATTTGACCTTAATTGCCAATGATAGGAATGCGATTAGAGATTTTCGTGATGCAGGGCAAGCTGAGATTTTAATTGATCCTAAAGTACGAATTAATTCTGGTACGGGAGATACAACGATCCGGTTAAATACAGGTGCTGAAGGTGGCAATATTACTCTCGCTAATATCACTGCCAGAAATTTAACTGTAAACAATAGTGCTACAGGGGGTAAGGTTAACATTCCCGAACAAATTCAGCTAAGTGGTGACTTCCAGGTTACTACGGTTGGCGGTACTATTGAATTTGAAAATGCTTTCACGCTGACCGGTGAAACGTTTCTATCTACAGGCGCTGGAACGGGAGATATTCTGTTTAATAATCTTCTCGATGGGACTCAAAATCTAAATTTTACGGCGGGAACAGGTAATGTGATCTTTGAGGAGAAAGTAGGTAGCCGTATACCTCTGGGAAACCTGACAATTAGTAGTGCTTTTAATGTGACGGCAAAAGACGCGACAAGAGCCACTAGCTTGACTCATCAACCGGGAACTGGCACAATTAATCAGGCAAATCTTCGAGATATTCAAATCCTGGATGGAGACTTACTTCTCAATACCACGAATACCCTGACTGTCGGCAATATTACAGCAACTGACGGCAAGGTAGAACTGAGTGCCAATACTGATCTGAACACAGAAAATATTACCACCTCTGGCGGCATCATTAATCTCACCAGTCAAACAGGACGGATTAATACGGGTGACTTAAATTCTTCTGCAGCCACTGGTGGCGATATCACTGTAAATGCGAATATCAGGATTACGACTGGAGCCATCAATTCTAGCGGCACTGAAGGCGATGGCGGTAACGTTCTACTTGATCCCATCCAAGATATTACCGTCAGTTCCATTAATGCTCAAGGCGGAAGCAATGGTCAAGGCGGTGATGTTGAAATCACGACCCAACGCTTCTTTCAAGCAACAGGCAGTTTTACTGATCAAAATGGCAGAGAAGCTAGCATTTCTACTGCTGGCGGTAAAGGTGGCGGCGATATTACCATTCGTCACGATGGTGGCGCAAGAAATGAGCCTTTTGTAGTGGGTAATGGCAGTGATAATGGTACGGCTGAAGCCATTACCAGTGGTGAATTTACTATCGCACCGGTTCAGTCATTTCCAGGAAGCTATACTCTGGGCAATATTCGGATTATTACAACTGACCCGAATGTTCCAAATAATCCGAATAATCCGAATAATCCGAATAATCCGAATAATCCGAATAATCCGAATAATCCGAATAATCCGAATAATCCAAATAATCCGAATAGTCCGCTAATAGAGTTTAAAAGACCTTTAGAGCGACCTCCTACTCCTAATGCCTTAGATCAAGAGCCAATTCTCAACGCGGATGTTTACAAAATAGAACGCTACTTTACTCAAACATTTGAGAAACAATTGGGGATGGAGGCGGAAAAAATCCTCACCTTAGATGAAATTCGGAGTCGCCTGCGTAGCATTGAAGTTGCGACTGGGGTCAAGCCGGCTGTAATTTACGGTTTTTTTGTACCTAGCAGCACTAACTCAGAAATGGAACTCGAACTGATGCTGGTAACAGCGGAGCAGGATGTGATCACTAAGCGAGTGTCAGGGGCTAAACAATCTGATGTACTGCTTACAGGACAGAACTTTCGTCAGGAAATTATTGATGGTGGGTTTGGGTATTTAAATGATGCCAAACAACTGTATCAATGGTTAGTAGCACCCTTAGAACCAGAATTACAAGAGAAAGGAATTGAAAATCTCGTGTTCATTCTCGACGAAGGGTTGCGCTCATTGCCCCTAGCCGCTATTCATGATGGAGATGGCTTTATTGTGCAGCGATATAGCGTCAGTTTGATGCCTAGTGTTAGCCTCACGGATACCCGTTATGCTAGTATTAAAACAATGCCCGTTTTGGCAATGGGAGCCTCAGAATTTCCCAATAATCCCCTTTTGGAACAATTACCAGCTGCCGCTGCTGAGGTATCGATTCTGACCAATACACTGTGGCGAGGTCAAGCCTTTTTCAATGACAAGTTTACTGTTAACAATCTCAAGAGACAACGAGAAGACAAACCCTTTGGTATTATTCACCTCGCCACCCATGCTGAATTTGTACCGGGCGCACCCAGTAATTCCTATATTCAGTTATGGGATACTAAGGTAGGATTAGACCAAGTACGTAGTTTAGGCTGGAATGATCCGCCTGTAGAATTAGTGGTATTAAGTGCTTGTCGTACCGCATTAGGTGATCCGAGTGCAGAACTGGGATTTGCTGGATTTGCGGCTAAAGCTGGAGTTAAATCAGTATTAGCCAGTTTGTGGTACATCGAAGATTGGGGAACGTTGCCAATGATGGCAGAGTTTTACAATCATCTGGATGACGCACCGATTAAAGCCGAAGCATGGCGACGGGCGCAAGTGGCAATGATTGAAGGGAGGGTTAGGTATGAAGACAATCAATTAATCTTGTCTGATAAAGCCATTACTTTGCCACCTTCTGATGCCAAACTAGGGAATCCAGACCTGTCTCATCCCTACTACTGGTCAGCATTTAGTATTGTTGGCAATCCTTGGTAAAGTGAAGGCTCCAAGGCAAAGGGCACAGGGATGAAAAATGACCAATGACCAATGATAAATGACAAAAAATGAGCGTAGATAATCAGAATCAGTTTGAGCCACTTTTGGGCGGTGAAGTCTTGTCCGTTGATGAATCAGCACAACTTTTACTTGGGAATCGCACGTTCCGAGTTGAGGAATTCGTAGAAGCGATACGGATGCAGCTTGAAGATGTAGAGGGATGGACTCAAGACAAGAATGCCTGGTTTAGCGAAAAGGGTATTCCGGCTGAAGTTTTGAGATTTACGGCTAAAGGGTGGCAAAAAGGCACGGTGAGAATCAGCCTAGAATTTGTTCCTGAAGAAACTGAGAGTCACAAATCCAAAAACTTGAAGATCAGCAATACATCACCAGAGCAAGAGGAACTACCAATTATTGGAATGATGGGCTAGATTAGCACATCGTTCAATGGTAAGCCAATTTTGATGTCGGGTGAGCAAGAGTTATCAAGTTTGAGACGAGTTGTGTTATTATTCATTGCTTTTGCCCACCTTCCGGTAACGTGGGGTTTATCACTCGTGCGGCAAAATTTTAATTTCACTCTCAAGAAAACACGTTCTGACTCAAGGGTTTGAGGAGAGGGCGACCCGATGAAATTGAATGGGCTGGTGTTGTTAATTGATACAAGCGGGTCGCCCCTACAGTTTGTTAATTGAGGTAAGGGAGTTGCTTCTAGACCCCTCTCTTATTCTAATTGATATACTTTGCTAACAACATCTCTCTTTCAAAAGGAGGATGTTCTCAGCCCAAAGACTAACTTATTAATAATAAAGCTACTAAAAACACATAGGCGATTCGTCCTTTTGAGAGGTCAACTACCCCGCTCATACTTACCCATGGACGTTAGCTTACATTTTCAGATGAGAGTAGCTGCTGCGGTTAGTTGTCAGGGATTGATCAAGATGAACAGAACCGAAGACTCGAAACTACCATGATTGTCATGGAACGGGGACTCTCTTTGGGAGAGTGGGCGGTATCCAATCAGGTTTTCGCTGCTATGGTTGTTGTGTCAGGGGTGACTAGCATTCTAGCACCGATTATTCTCCGTTCATTGTTGAACAAATTGCCTCAAGCACAAGTAGGAGTAGACTGATGCCTATTTCATCTCAGCTTATTGTGTGGATTGCGATCGCGTTAGTGCAAGTCAGCCTCCTGGCAATAGCACCGTTGTTGATTCGCTGGCTTTCATTACTGCCTTAAATGTTCGGAAAATATCTCTCTTAAAGCGGAACAAAAATCATCTGTTAGGACTCAAAGAGTACAACAGATAAATCCTCCTTGAGGCAGATCGATTTTGACGCCTCATCTTTTAAGCTGATTGCCGAGGACTATAACTTGATTAGCCGAACTATTTTCTAGTCATAGGACTATAGTTGATAAATTGGCAATTTGCCCAAAACCACACAAGGAGACATTGTTGAATGCAGAATCGTTTGCCGAAAAAAGAACACAACGGATTAAGTAGCTTGAAAAAAGGTGCGTTTGCTTTACTCACATTGTCCTTACTCCTAGGTGCTTGCAACCCCGAACCGGAAGCAACGGTTCCTCAAACCGAACCTGACACAACATTGACAGAAACGGACGATACAGACGTTGAAGACGTTGTTGAAGATACCGAAGAACTGATCGGTCAGACGGTAACAGTGATGGGTGAAGTTGAACAAGATTATGGGATCAACACCTTTGTCTTAGAAGAAACCGGTGAGATATTTGCTGATCAAGTCTTGGTGATCAATACCGCAGCAACAACAGAGCCGATTCTCGCAGAGCAGAATGTGCAAGTTACCGGAGAAGTGCGCGAACTTGTGCTAGCTGACTTTGAGCGGGATTATGACCTAACTTGGGAGGGGGATGTTCGGCAGACGATAGAAGCTGAGTATGTCGGAAAGCCTGTTATCGTTGCCGATACTGTCGAGGTAATGAATACCCCCTAGACTTTCGGTTGAGTCAAAAACCCTACTCCATAGCGAAGGAGACTCCATGGCAAAGGATTCTGGATGCGCCAGTGGGAGAGGCGCTGCTCGGTCGGGTGATGGACGCCACAGGTCGTCCGTTAGATAATCACGGTGCGATTGAAGCCACAGGGTTGCGCTACATTACCCCTTATGCGGCGATGTCCATTGGCTAATATTTCCGCGATCGCGGACAGGATGCGTTAATCAACTACCCAGACCTGCGATCGCACAGGTCTGGGTTTTCAGTAGCCCTGAAGTCATCAAACAAGTTAAGCTGAACGTATCTGGGAGTTCTGTTTCCAGATGTTGGAACGTTCAACGCACCTCAACGAGGAACTTAGAGGCGGTTCACTAAAGCCCTGATTACGAACTAGGATATCTTGAGAGAAGAACCGTCCCGTAAGATAAAATCCTTTTTCAATGACTGCGACTACTCCCAACTCCGCCAAACACAAAAAAGCTAAAGCCCTGAAACCAGGGACTATACGCCCTGCCAAGGAACTCTGTAGCGAATGTGGTCTGTGTGATACATACTATATTCACTATGTCAAGGAAGCTTGTGCATTTCTTAACCAACAGATTCCCGAATTAGAAACCCAAACTCACGGACGTAGCCGGAATCTAGATAATCCCGATGATTGGTATTTCGGCGTCAACCAAAACATGATGGCGGCGCGGAAAATTCAACCCATTGAAGGGGCGCAGTGGACCGGAATTGTCAGCACCATTGCCATTGAAATGCTAACAAGTGGCAAAGTCGAAGGCGTCGTCTGTGTGCAGAACACAAAAGAAGACCGTTTTCAACCCATGCCGATTATCGCCCGGACTCCAGAAGATATTCTCGCCGCGCGGGTGAATAAGCCAACCCTGTCTCCTAACCTTTCGGTATTGGAACAAATCGAACAGTCGGGGATGAAACGCCTATTAGTGATTGGCGTCGGCTGTCAAATTCAGGCATTACGGGCGGTGGAAAAAGAACTGGGCTTAGAAAAACTCTATGTTCTGGGTACACCCTGTGTAGATAATGTCACCCGCGCCGGCTTGCAGAAATTCTTAGACACCACCAGCAAGTCCCCTGATACAGTCGTGCATTATGAGTTTATGCAGGACTTTCAAGTTCACTTCAAACACGAAGATGGTTCAATTGAGAAAGTCCCCTTCTTCGGATTGAATACCAAAGAACTCAAGGATGTATTTGCCCCCTCTTGCATGAGTTGTTTTGATTATGTCAACTCTCTGGCGGATTTGGTTGTCGGTTACATGGGCGCACCCTTTGGTTGGCAATGGATAGTGGTGCGAAATGAGCGGGGACAGGAAATGCTGGATTTGGTGCAAAATCAGCTAGAAACTCAATCGGTTACGTCTAAGGGCGATAGACACCAAGCGGTGCAACAGAGTATTCCGGCTTATGATAAAGGTGTCACCTTACCGATGTGGGCCGCCAAATTAATGGGGGTGGTGATTGAAAAGATTGGTCCGAAAGGATTGGAGTATGCTCGTTTCTCGATAGACTCCCACTTTACCCGCAATTATCTCTATGTGAAGCGCCATCACCCAGAGAAATTAGAAGCCCATGTGCCAGAGTTTGCCAAGCGAATTGTCGGAGAGTATACTTTACCCGATTAAGGGAGTTATTAACTAAAAATTTGGGGTAAGGGTGAGTTGTAGCGACAAAGATAACCCAGCGCAACTGACCCTGACTTCATTGATGGGTATTTATGCTGTTCTCGATTGATGCATAGGTTTGGGCGAATGATGTGATATCCCTTCTGTTCTCGATTGATGCATAGGTTTGGGCGAAGCATTCGCGGTGAAAATTGAGCTGTAGAATCGAACAATCTAGGCGCGAATGCTTCGCCCCTACAGCCCTACTCCTACAGGAATGTAACATTTAAATATTACAATACAATACTGATTATTCTACACCAATGCCCTCCAAAACGTTTATTGTTCGCGCCCACGCGAGAACCATCTATACCCGCCCCGTCACATTTATATGTGCGAAGTGCCATCAGGCGACAACTCGCGAGTGCTATCCGGGTACACCACCAAAGTACTGCCTCAACTGTGCGCCGAGGAAGAAGAAAGCATCAGCAACCCGAAAACCGGAAAAGGGAATGTTTAAACCCACTCATCACTTGGTTGCTCAGAGTACGGGTGAACGAACACCTGTGTGCCTAGAAACGTCCTCTGTTCCGGGATGTTTCTGGGTGCGTACAGCCCTAGATTGGTTTGCGGGAGAGTCGATTATTCAATATCACAAACAAAAGGGATTATATAGCCGGGATATGCCCTTGGTGGGGTATTCCCTGGACGAGATAGCATCTGATATAGGGACGGGAAACTCTAAGCAAGAGCAAGGCGCGATCGCAACCGCTTCTCCTCCCCAAACCCGACCCCACAGCGCCAGAGAACTCTGCAAGCGCTTCAAATGTGGCGATCGATTACTCAAGAGAATGCGTTCGGCTCCAGACTTTGAACAATGGAGTCAATCGAGAGATCCACTGGGAATCGCCTGGGTCTACCGGGATGAAAAATTCTTGCCCAAAATGCAGGATGTTGAACCTGAATTTGTCAGTCCAGGTTAATTAATAGAGGAAACTTTTAACAGAAGCTATTGAAATCATTAAAGCTAGAAAAATTCCCCCAAAGGATTTGCCCACCCCAGTTTGGCAGGTTTTAAGGCTCGCTGAGTGGGGAAGCGTTCAAATAAAATGTCTAATTCACTTTTGCCGTATTCATTCCACAGCATTTCAATGGGTTTAAATTGCTCGGTATGTGGAAAATCGGCAGTATGGTGGGTTAATCGTTTAGCGTATTGGGTCAACGGCTTAAAGTGAATAGAATAATATAATCCGTTGACTGCATAGTTTCTGATTTCAAAGCAGGGAAAAAATTCCGGAAAGCGTTCCCTAGCTTCCTGAAAACGGCTATAAATATCCCGTTCCCAACGCTTGCGGGTAATTTCGTCAATTTCTATAACTTGCTCATTTAGGAGAATCATTGACTTATTGGAACCGTGCATAATCTGGAGGGAACTCACTTCACTCCCTACTCTAGAAAGATGGTATGACAAGGTTATGACAACTTAATGACAATCTTACACAGGGCTGAATCAATGAGACATAGATTACCAGCATCTCCTTCTAGATTTTAACCCTTATACGCCATTCTCAAATCGTCGCCGATTTTCAGTATTCAATTGATCAATTATTACTTACTAAGCGCCACTAACTGTGGTTATACCAAACCATGCTTTCAGAGTGCAGAATGTTCGTTTCAGGATAACCATCAGGTACTACATACACCAGAAACTAATAAACTTACGCGATACCCTACAGTCCAATAGTTTAAACATTTAAATGATACCGCCTTTGTAACAAAACTTCATAAACTCCTGTTTTTGAGGCATTTCCCCAATAAATTGACGAGATTATGGGGGTTCCAGCGATTTGTCGATTTGGGGTATAATATTATATATTGGGCAATATTATTGACTAAAATAGGGTAACAATTCGCCAAACCCTTAATAATTCGTGCAATTTCTGCATTTTTCTACTCCTCTACTAAGGAATTCTTTTCTCGCCAAGCCATGTATTTACTTAAAGACGTGTAAAAAAATATTGCCTTATGTTGACTATAAGCGTGTTGTATTGTATTGATTTGGGGTTAGTAAAGGCGGGTTTTGCTACAGATGTTATCGGTGGGATTCAACATTGAGTGTCTAAACCCGCCCCTACAGCCCTGCTCCAATAACCTCACCTTGCAACTACTGCGCCAGCGCCAATCCATCCCCACGGGGTTCAGACGCCGCAACAAAAACGCCTCCCTGCCGTAAAATCATCTGACCCTTGCCAAACCGTTTCCCATCGGCACTCCTTTCAATGTCATGTCCCCGTTGGGCGAGTGCCAAGGCAACCTCAGCAGGTACAGTTGGCTCCAAAAGTACCTGATTTGCGGCGATAAACTGCCATCGAGGGGCATCCAGTGCCGCTTGGGGATTCATGCCATAATCTGCCAGATTCACTACCATTTGTAGATGTCCCTGGGGTTGCATATATTCCCCCATTACGCCAAAGGGTCCTAAGGGTTGACCGTCTTGGGTGAGAAAGCTGGGAATAATTGTATGATAGGGACGTTTCCCGGGCGCGACTTGATTAGGATGACCTGTTTCTAAGGTGAAACCACACCCCCGATTATGCAGGGCAATCCCCGTACCCGGAATCAGAATCCCACTGCCAAACCCTTGATAGTTCGATTGAATCAACGACACCATCAACTCGCCATCTGCGGCGGCTAAATAGACGGTTCCGCCTTTGGCTAAACCGGGTTGGGCTAAGGGAATTGCGGTTTGTGTGATTAACTGGCGACGGGTTTTGGCATAGTCTTTATCCAGGAGTCGCTCAACTGCCATGTCCATAAATCGAGGATCGGCAATATAACGCTTAGCATCGGCAAATGCCAGTTTCATCGCTTCAATTTGCAGGTGATAGCTTTCCACGGAGTCACGGGGATATTGACTTAAGTCAAATCCTTCTAAGATATTCAAGGCGATTAATGCAGCTAATCCTTGAGTATTTGGGGGAATTTCCCAAACCCGTAAGTCTCGATAGGTTGTGGAAATGGGGTTAACCCAATCCGCTTGATGGGCGGCGAAATCTGCCACGGTTAATAAGCCACCTGTATCCGCCGCAAAGTTCGCGATCGCACGAGCAATGTCTCCCTGATAAAAGCATTCACCGCCAGTTTGAGCAATCTGGGTTAAGGTTTGGGCATGAGCTTCACTTCCCCAAACCTCTCCCGGATGCGGCGCCCGGTTATTGGGGAAAAATACAGATTTAAACGGCTCAAATTCTCGCCCCTTCAGGGGGAGGAAAATCGCCTCCGCTTGTTTCCAAGCCGTTGCGGTAACCGGGGAAACGGGATATCCTGACCGAGCATAGCGAATCGCCGGGGCAAATAATTGCTCAAAGGGTAACTTTCCCCACCGTTGCCATAATGTTCGCCAAGCAGAGACGCATCCGGGTACGGTGACAGGTAACCAACCCCATTGAGGGATATCTTCCATCCCGGTAAAATGGTCTAAACTTAAGGCTTGAGAACTTTTACCGGAAGCATTGAGTCCATGTAACTGACCATCCCAGACTAAGGCAAAGGTGTCAGAACCGATTCCGTTAGAGGTGGGTTCAACTACCGTGAGTGCGATCGCGATCGCTAACGCCGCATCAACGGCATTCCCCCCCGCCCAAATCATCTCCATCCCCGCTAATGTGGCGAGGGGTTGGCTGGTGGCTACAGCACAATGCTTACCCATAATCACCCGTCGTGTTGAAGGGTAGGGGTAGTGAGTTAGGTCATTTGTCATTTGTCATTCGTCAGTTAACAGGTAGGTAGAGTTTTGAGTTAACTTCCCATCTTCCTCATCTCCCCCATTCCCCCCATCTCATGATAACTGATAACTGATAACTGATAACTGATAACTGATAACTGCTTACTGATAACTGATAACTGCTTACTGCTTACTGATAACTGATAACTGATAACTGCTTACTGATAACTGCTTACTGATAACTGCTTACTGATAACTGCTTACTGCTTACTGATAACTGCTTACTGCTTACTGATAACTGATAACTGATAACTGCTTACTGATAACTGATAACTGCTTACTGATAACTGATAACTGATAACTGATAACTGATAACTGCTTACTGATAACTGATAACTGATAACTGATAACTGATAACTGATAACTGATAACTGATAACTGATAACTGATAACTGATA